>DASUAS010000461.1:0-3441 GCA_035763625.1 Acidimicrobiia bacterium | reverse complement strand
TCGGCATCGAGCGCGGTGGCGACGGAGAAGCCGTCGACGTCGACGACCGCGCCGTTGGCACTGCCGATGCCGACGGCGAAGATCCGCACGCCCGCCTGCGACGCCACCGACGCCACCGCACGGGGGTCGAGTTGGGCCGTGTTGTCACCGTCGGAGAGGAGGACGATGGCGGCGGAGCCGACGAAGCGGACGTTCGGCTGGGGATCACCGCGCTCGAGCGCCTTCGGGTCGAGGGTGATGGTGTGACCGGCGATCGAGCTCAGCGAGGTGAGGATCCCGCGCCCGAGCGCGGTGCCGCCGCGGGGCGACAGGCGGTCGACGGCGTCGAGCACGTCCTGGCGCGACCGGGTGGGTGGCTGCACCACGTTGGCGGAGTCGCTGAACGCGACGACACCGATCCGGATGCTCGACGGCTGCTCGGCGACGAACGCGCGCGCGGCGCGCTTCGCCGCCTTCATGCGGGTCGGCGCCAGGTCCTTGGCCTTCATGCTCGACGACACGTCGAACGCGAGCACGACGGTCCCCTGCCGGCGCGGCAGGTCGATGTTCGCCTGCGGGCGCGCCAGCGCGACGAGCAGCACGACGACACCGAGCAGCATCAGGACGGGCACGACGTGGCGACGCCACCCCATGGCGCGTCCCGAGCGCGTCGACGCACCGGCCATGGTGCCGAGCGTCTGCTCGTCGACCCTGCGTCGCCGGACCAGCCACAGGTAGCCGACGACGAGCGCCGGCACGAGGAGCAGCGCGACCAGCGCGCCGGGATCCTGGAACTTCACCGGTGACCTCGCCGCTTGCGCACGGCGACCATGCGCAGCAGCACGCGCACGAGGTCGTCGTCGGTCGAGAGGTCGTGGTGGTCGACGCCGGCGCGCCGGATCGCGCTGCGCAGCTGCTCCTCGCGCGCCGCGACCAGGTCGCCGTAGCGCCGCCGGAAGGCGGGATCGCTGGTGTCGACCGTCAGCTGCTCACCGGTCTCCGCGTCCTGCAGCACGACGACGCCGGCGTCGACGAGACCCACCTCTCGGCTGTCCCAGATGCGGAGGCCCACCACCTCGTGGCGTTGGGAGAGCATGCCGAGGGCGCGTTCCCAACCCGGCTCGCTGATGAAGTCGGAGAGCACGAACACGAGCGACCGGCGCCGGATGGTGTCGAGGCCGGCGCGGAACAACCCACTCAGGTCGGTGGCGGTGCCCGCAGAGGTGGGCGAACGCAACAGGTCGCGGGTCAACCGGAGCACCTGCAGCTGGCCGCCGCGCGGTTCGACGACGCGCTCGATCGAGTTGTCGTAGAGCACCGCACCGATCCGGTTGCCGTCGCGCGTGAGGAGGCGGCCGAGGGTGGTCGCCATCTCGACCATCACCGTCTCCTTGGTGCGGTCGACGTGGCCGAAGCGCATCGACGACGACCGGTCCAGGAGCAGCCACGCGGTGAGCTCACGGTCTTCGATGTACTGACGGACGTACGGGGTGTCGAGCCGCGCAGTGATGTTCCAGTCGATGTAGCGCACGTCGTCCTGCGCCTGGTACTCGCGCAGGTCGGCGAAGTCGCTGCCCACACCGTAGAAGAGCGCGCGGTGGTCACCTTCCAGGAGCCCGTCGAGGCGACGGATCACCTGCCAGTCGAGCCGCCGCAGCAGCTGCTCAGCTCGGCTGGGATCGCGAAGCGACGGTGTCGAGGGTGCGGGCGCGGTCATCGAGGGGGAGCTCCGGAGGCGAGACGGCGAGCAGGACCTGGTGGAGGAGCTCGTCGGGCGTCACACCGTCGGCGAGGGCCTCGTAGGAGAGCACGAGACGGTGACGCATCACGTCGAGGGCCACGTCGCGCACGTCGTCGGGCAGCGCGTACTCCCGGCCGTGCAGGAACGCGCGCGCGCGGCCCGCGAGCGCGAGGTTGATGGCGGCGCGGGGACTGGCGCCGTAGCGCACGTAGGGCGCGATGGCGTCGAGACCGTTGAGCAGCGGTTCCCGCGTCGCCCGGACCAGCCGCACCGCGTACTCCATGAGCGCGGGATCGACGTAGACCGCGGTGGCGGCCTCCTGGAACTCGAGCAGCCGATCGGTGTCGAGCACGCTGCGCACCGTCTCGGTGGTGCCGGTCATGCGCTCGACGATGACGAACTCCTCGGTCGCGCTGGGGTACGACACGACGACCTTCATCATGAACCGGTCGACCTGCGCTTCGGGCAGCGGGTACGTGCCCTCCGACTCGATCGGGTTCTGGGTGGCCATGACGAGGAACGGATCGGGCACCTGGTGCGTGTCGCGACCGATCGTGACCTGACGCTCCTGCATCACCTCGAGCAGCGCGCTCTGCACCTTCGCCGGCGCGCGGTTGATCTCGTCGGCGAGCAGGAGGTTGGTGAACACCGGGCCGAGCGACGTCGTGAACTCACCGGTGCGCTGGTTGTAGATCCGGGTGCCGACGAGGTCGGCGGGGACGAGGTCGGGCGTGAACTGGATGCGGTGGAAGTGGCCGCCGATGGCATCGGCCAGCGTCTTGATCGCCAGCGTCTTCGCCAGTCCCGGCACGCCTTCGACCAGCAGGTGTCCCCGGGCGAGGAGCGCGATGGCGAGCCGTTCGAGCAGCAGGTCCTGGCCGACGATGATCTTCTTGACCTCGAACAGCACCTGCTCCATCGGTTCCCGCCGGGGTCGGGTGTCATCGGTGCGGGGTTCCATGCGTCTCGCCCTCTCTTCCGGCTCTTCCGGCCCTCCCGGGTCGGTGGACTCGAGCTTCGATTCGGTCAGGCTTGCGGCACGCGCCCTCCTCCACCCCCACCGCTGATGGGCACCGCGAAGCCGATGCCCACGAAGAACTTCTGCCCGCTCGGGTTGGCCAGCGCAGTCACGATTCCGACCACCTGTCCCTGGCGGTTCAGGAGCGGACCGCCGGAGCTCCCGGGGTTCACCGCGGCGTCGAACTGGATGAGACCGTCGAGCGATCCGCTGCCGTCCTCGCGCTCGATCGAGCGGTCCAGGCCGGAGACCACGCCCGCGGTCATCGAGTCGGCGAGGCCGAGTGGGTTGCCGACCGAATAGGTGTCGTCGCCCACCTTCATCCCGCCGCCCACCACCGCGGGCACGATGACGCTCGGGGGCTGCTCGGGTTGGAGCAGGGCGGTGTCGCGGTCGGGCGTGGACGACGCGACGTGCGCCGCGCTCTTCGTCCCGTCGGCAAACGTGACCTGGATGGCACCCGCGCCCTCGATCACGTGGTCGGCGGTCATGATCTGGCCCTGGCGGTCGATGATCACGCCGCTGCCCAGCGCCGAGGTGCCGTTGGCACCCGTCGCCTCGACGAGCACGAGCGACGGCTGGATGGTGCGGAAGATCTTCTCCGCCACCGGAGGCGCGCGCGTCGTGGTGGTCGGCCCGGTCGTGGCCGGCGCCGCCTGTTCCGAGCCGGACGAGCCGACCCGGTCGACGACGACGACCGCGG
>DASUAS010000460.1:0-8560 GCA_035763625.1 Acidimicrobiia bacterium | reverse complement strand
CTGGCGACGGTCCCCGCCGGGCTCGGCATCGGCGCCAAGCTGCTGGTGCGCCCCGACGGCGCACCGCTCGGCACCCTCGGCGATCCCGACCTCGACCGCGTCGTCGCGCGCGACGCGCTCGGCGAGCTCGAATCGGGGCTCACGTCGACGCGCCACTACGGCGCGCACGGCGAGGCGCGCGAAGAGACGGTGTCGGTCTTCATCGAGTCGTTCGCCCCGCCGCCGCGGATGATCATCTTCGGCGCGGTCGACTTCACCCGCGCGCTCGCGAGCATCGCCAAGGTGCTCGGCTACCGCGTCGTGGTGTGCGACGCCCGCGCCGTCTTCGCCACCCGCCAGCGCTTCCCGATGGCCGACGAGGTCGTCAACGAGTGGCCCAACCGCTACCTGGAGAAGGTGGGCGACGAGCTCGGTCCGCGCGACGCGGTGTGCGTGCTCACCCACGACAGCAAGTTCGACGTGCCCGCCATCGTCGGTGCGCTCGCCACGCGCGTCGGGTACCTCGGCGCGATGGGCTCCCGCAAGACGCACGGTCGACGCACCGAACGTCTGCGCGAAGCCGGCGTCACCGACGACGAGCTCACCCGCATCCACGCTCCGATCGGCCTCGACATCGGAGCCCGCACCCCGGAGGAGACGGCCGTGTCCATCTGCGCGGAGATCATCGGTGCCCGCACCGGGCGCCACGGCAGCGCGCTGCGCGACGGCGCCGGTCCCATCCACAAGTGAACTACGGCATCGAGGGACGCCGCGCCGCGGTGGCGGCGGCGTCGAGCGGGCTCGGGTTGGCCACCGCGCAGGCGCTCGCCGACGAGGGCGTGACCGTCGCCATCTGCAGCCGGTCGCGGGATCGCATCGACGCGGCCGCGGCGGAGATCGGGCCGCGGGCGGTGCCGCTGGTCGCCGACGTGTCGACCGAGGAGGGCGCAGCCGCGTTCGTGCACGCGGCGCAGGACGCCCTCGGCGGTGTCGACATCCTGGTGTGCAACGGCGGTGGGCCGGCGGCCGGCAATTTCACGAGCACGCCGCCAGAGGCGTACCGGACCGCGATCGAGCTCAACTGCCTCGCGCACATCGCCATGTGCGGTGCCGCGGTGCCGGCCATGCGCGAGCAGCACTGGGGAAGGGTGCTGGCGTTCACGTCGATCGGTGTGCGCCAGCCGATCGCCGGGCTCATCCTCTCGAACGTCGCGCGCGCCGGTCTCACCGCGTTCCTGAAGACGCTGGCGCGCGAGGTCGCGGCTGACGGCGTCACGGTGAACTCGCTGCAGCCGGGCTTCCACGACACCGCCCGGATCCGTGAGCTCTACGGCGGGCAGATGGACGCGCACGCGGCCGGCATCCCGGCCGGGGTGCTGGGGCGGCCCGAGGACTTCGGGCGGATCGCGGCGTTCCTGTGCTCCGACACCGCGTCGTTCCTCACCGGAACGGCCATCCCCGTCGACGGCGGGGCGTACACGGGGATGCTGTGACGCCCGACGCGTAGAGTTCGGCGATGGGCATGGACGCCGCCACCGATCGGGCGGCGCGGATCGTCACGATCCCGAACGTGATCTCGTTGGTGCGCCTGGCCTGTGCGCCGGTGTTCGTGTGGCTCCTGGCCGAGGACGACCTGCTCGCAGCGGCCGCGCTGCTCGCGGTCCTGGGCGCGTCCGACTGGGTCGACGGGTGGATCGCCCGCCGCTTCGACCAGGGGAGCAACCTGGGCAAGGTGCTCGATCCGGTCGCCGATCGCATCCTGCTGCTGCTGGCCGCGGTCGCCTTGGTGGTGCAGGGGAGCGTTCCGCTGGTGGTGGGCATCCTGGTGCTCGTGCGCGAAGCCGTCGTGAGCGTCGCCGTCCTCGCGCTGGCCGCGGCCGGCGCCCGACGGATCGACGTGCAGTGGGTCGGCAAGGCGGGCACGCTGGCGTTGATGTTCGCGTTCCCGCTCTACCTCTGGGCCGACGCCATCAGCGGCACCGCCAGCGACGTCGTGCTCACCGCCGCGTGGTTCATGGCGGTGTGCGGGCTGGTCTTCAGCTACTACGCCGCGCTCACCTACGTGCCGCTCGCGCGTGCCGCGCTGCGCGACGGCCGGGCGAGCCACACCGCAGGGAGCATCTCGTGAAGGCCGTCATCCTCGCCGGCGGTGAGGGCACGCGACTGCGCCCGCTCACCAGCAACACCCCCAAGCCGATGATGCCCCTGGCCAACAAGCCCATGATGGAGCACATCGTCAGCCTGCTCGCGCTGCACGGGTTCGACGAGATCGTGGTGACGGTGGCATTCCTCGCCAACCAGATCCGCGACTACTTCGGCGACGGCTCCGACTTCGACGTCACCATGCGCTACGCCACCGAGGACACGCCGCTCGGCACCGCCGGGTCGGTGCGCAACGCGGCCGACGAGCTCGACGACACCTTCCTCGTCATCTCCGGTGACGTGCTCACCGACATCGACCTCACCGCGTTCGTCAAGGCGCACCGCGACGCGGGCGCGTCGGCTTCGATCGCGCTCAAGCACGTGGAGAACCCCCTCGAGTTCGGCATCGTGATCACCCAGCCCGACGGCACCATCGAGCGCTTCCTGGAGAAGCCGACGTGGGGCGAGGTGTTCTCCGACACCATCAACACCGGGATCTACGTGCTCGAACCGGTCGTGTTCGACCACATCCCCGAGGGTCAGGTCGTCGACTTCTCCAGCGACGTGTTCCCCGCCCTCCTCGACGACGGCCACACGCTGCACGGCCACGTCGCCGAGGGCTACTGGGAGGACGTCGGCACGTTGGAGGCCTACAGCCGGGTCCACACCGATGTGCTCGACGGCCGGGTGAAGGTCGAGATCGAGGGCTTCCAACTCGGCGACCGGCGCTGGATCGGCAGCGACGTGGAGATCAGCCCGGAGGCCCGCCTCGACGACCCCGTGGTCATCGGCGACAGCTGCCGGGTCGAGGCCGGCGCGCACATCCGCCCGTACACGGTGCTCGGCACCGACGTGATCGTGAAGGCCGACGCGTTCCTCGAGCGGGCGGTGCTGCACGACCACGTGTACGTGGGCCCGGGCGCGAACCTGCGCGGTTGCGTGATCGGACGCAACACCGACCTGCGTTCCCACGTGCGCGTCGACGAGGGCACCGTCATCGGCGACGAGTGCTTCATCGGCCAGGACGCCGTCATCAACCCGAACGTGAAGGTGTATCCGTTCAAGACGGTCGAGTCGGGCGCAGTGGTCACCTCGTCGATCGTGTGGGAGAGCCGAGGCGCGCGCACGCTGTTCGGACGTCGTGGTGTGCGGGGCCTGGCCAACGTCGACATCAACCCCGAGCTCGCGGTGCGCCTGGCGATGGCGTACAGCACGTCGATCCCCAAGGGTGCGACCATCACCGCCAGCCGCGACACCAGTCGGATCGCGCGCGCGCTCAAGCGGGCGCTCATCGCCGGCATCAACCTCTCCGGCGCGAACGTCGAGGACATCGAGCTGGCCACGGTGCCGCTCACGCGCTTCCAGGTGCGCAACAGCCGGTCGCAGGGCGGCATCACGGTGCGTCTGGCCCCGGGTGATCCCGACACGGTCGAGATCCGGTTCTTCGACGCCGACGGCCGCGACATCGACCCGGGCGCGCAGCGCAAGATCGAGCGGCTCCTCTACCGCGAGGACTACCGGCGCGCCTTCGGCGGGGAGGTGGGCGACATCGTGTTCCCGCCCCGCTCGCTGGAGTTCTACACCGCCGCGCTGGAGCGCATCGTCGACATCGACCTGGTGCGCCGGCACTCGTTCAAGATCGTGCTCGACTACTCGTTCGGCGCGGCCTCGATCGTCATGCCGAGCCTGCTCACCAAGCTCGGCGCAGAGGTGCTCGCGGTCAACCCGTTCGCGAGCACCGAGTCGGCCACCGCGACGGCCGAGGTGCGCGACGCGCAGGTGGCGCGTCTCGCCGACCTCGTGCGCGTCTCGGGCAGCGATGTCGGCTTCGTCATCGACCCGGAGGGCGAGCTGGTGGTCGTCGTCGACGACTCCGGCCACATCCTCGAGCCCGACGAGCTGCTGCTGGCGGTGGTCGCGCTCATCAAGGAGGCGATCCCCGGCGCCAGCGTGGCGGTGCCCGTCAACGCGACCAGCGCGGTGGAGCGGATCCTCGGCTCCGACGACTCGGTGGTGCGCACCCGGCTCTGGGGTACCAGCCTCATGGAGACCGCCGCCGCCCGCAGCGTGGTGTTCGCGGGCACACCCGACGGCGGTTGCGTGTGGCCGGAGTTCCTCCCCGCGTACGACGCCGCGGCGACGCTGGCGAAGGTGCTCGACCTGCTCGCCGCGGTCGACCGTCCGCTCTCGCAGGTCGTGGCGGGTCTGCCCGAGACCCACGTCGCCCACGAGACGATCGTCACGCCGTGGGAGCGCAAGGGCACGGTGATGCGCGAGATCGTCGAACGCACCGGAGCCCGCGAGACCGAGCTCATCGACGGCGTCAAGGTCATCGACGGCGACCGGTGGGCCCTCGTCCTGCCCGACCCCGACGAGGCCCTCACCCACGTGTGGGCCGAAGCTGACAGCGATCCCGAGGCGCGCCGGATCGCGCAGCAGTACATCGAGCGCATCCGCCAGGTCCTGCGCTAGCGCTGCTCGCCTCGAGCGTGACATCGCCGCACTCGCCGCGTCCCGACGCGGCAACCATCGGTCTACTGTCAACCACATGACAAGCACTTGATCGTGCGGCGCGCCCCCGACGGCTTCGGCGGCCGGCGCGTGCAATCAAGTACTTGACAAAGTGGTTGATGCCAGCGAGACTCGGCACCGATCGGGGCACGCGGTCTTCCGATGCCACTGGCGCGACGTTCCGAGGGGGGATGCATGGTCGGGGGGCCTGAGGCGACGCTCACGTCGCGTGATCGTGCATCGAGTCCGGCGCCGCTCGAGGGAGCCGGAGGCAGCCACGACGGCGAGGTGCTCGCGCTCGAGGACATCGGCGTCCGCTTCGGGGGGATCAGCGCGCTGGCGAACGTCAGCCTCTCGGTCCCCGAAGGCGTCGTCCTCGGGCTGATCGGCCCGAACGGCGCGGGCAAGACCACGCTGTTCGACGTCATCTCCGGTGTCCGCGCCCCGAACCACGGCCGGGTCTGGTTCCGCGGCAGCGACGCCACCCGTTCCTCCGCGATCGCGCGCTCCCGGCGAGGTCTGCGACGCACGTTCCAGCGGGTCCAGACCTTCGGCTGGCTCACCGTCGAGGACAACGTGCTCGCCGCGCTCGAGTGGCGGGGCGGGGGAGGCGGCATGCTCGCCGACGTCGTCCGCTTCCCCACGCGCCGGTCACGCGAACGCAGCCGTCGCGAACGGGTCGACGAGGTGCTCGAGCAGTGTGGGCTCACCGCGGTGCGCTCCGATCCGGTCGGATCGCTCCCGATCGGGCTCGCGCGCATGGTCGAGTTCGCCCGGGCGATCGTCGACGAACCGAAGCTCCTCCTGCTCGACGAGCCGACGTCGGGTCTCGACGAGCGCGAAGCGGAGCGCCTCGTCGAGCAGCTCGCGTCCCTGCGCACGACGACCACCTGCTCGGTGATCCTCGTCGAGCACGACATGGGCTTCGTCATGGAGCAGTGCGACCGCATCGTCGTCCTCGAGCTCGGCCAGGTCCTCGCGACCGGGACGCCGAAGGAGATCCAGGACGACCCGTTGGTGCGCGCCGCGTACCTCGGCGACGGCAGGGACCACAGGAAGCCCGAGAACATCGAACCGCAAGGGGGACAACCGTGAAGCGCAAGAGAGTCTGGGTGTGGGCCGCCACGTTGGCAGTGGTGGCGCTCGTCGCGGCGACGGCTGGGTCCGCCGGCGCGGGGGTGCCGAGCCAGGCGACGAAGGGGGTGACGAGCTCCACCATCAACGTGGCGGGGCTGGTCAGCAAGCCCACCTTCGCTGACGCGATGCAAGGGGCGCAGGCTCGCTTCGACCGTGAGAACGCCAAGGGCGGCGTGTACGGCCGCAAGATCAAGATCGTCGACACCGCCGACGACAAGTTCGACCCGACCACCAACGTGCAGGAGACGCGGCGCGTGGTCAGCTCGGGCGACGTGTTCGCGATGGTGCCGACGGTGACGGTCGTGCTCGGTGCATCCGACTACCTCGCGCAGCAGAAGGTGCCGTTCTTCGGATGGGGCATCTCTTCGGGGTTCTGCGGCAACGACTACGGCTACGGGTTCACCGGGTGCGTGGCGCCGAAGACGCCGGAGTGGGGCAACACGTTCATGCCCGACGCCGGCGCCAAGGCGCTGAACAAGGACCCGAAGGGCCTCACCGTGGCGATCATCGCCGAGGACACCGACGCCGCGCGCAGCGGGCTCGGCACCCTCGGGACCGCAGCCGAGTCGCTCGGGATGAAGGTCGTGTACTCGAAGGGCGTGGTCCCGGCTCCGCCGGCGACCGTCGGTGACTTCACCCCGTTCTCGCAGGCCATCATGACCAGCAACAACGGCGGGCCGCCCGACATCGTGATCATGCTCTTCGCCAGCATCCCGTCGACGCTCGGTCTCCAGGGTGCGCTCCAGGCGGACGGGTTCAAGGGCCCGATCGAGAACACGCAGACGTACGACCCGGCGCTCGCCGGACCGTCGAAGGGCGGCAGCGTCTACGTGCAGTTCGGAGCGTTCGAAACGGCCGACACCGTGCCCGGCGTCAGGCAGATGGTGACCGACCTGAAGAAGGCGGATGCCCCGCTCAGCACGCTGAGCGCGGTCGGCTACCTGTCGGCCGACATGTTCATCGCCGCGCTGAAGAAGACGGGGAAGAACCTCACCGTCGATGCCTTCCAGAAAGCGGCGAGCAAGCTCAAGTACAACGTCGCCAAGACGGCCGGGCCGACGACCTTCCCGCAGGACCGGGAGCAGCCCGGGGTGTGCGGAACGCTGGTGACGGCGAACGGCACGGGATACGACGTCACCGTGCCGTACTTCTGCGGCAAGGCGGTGAAGTCGAAGTCGTAGTCGAGCCATCGTGCCGGTCACGCCGACGCAACGGAGCGTCGGCGTGACCACGCACGAGCTCGCGGCCGTCCTCGTTGCCCGGAGCCGTCGGTGGACAAATTCCTGAACTTGCTGTTCTCGGGTGCAGTCTCGGGCGGCATCTACGCGGTCATGGCAGCAGGTCTCGTCCTGACCTACCAGACGTCGGGCATCTTCAACTTCGCGCACGGGGCCGTGGCCTTCGTGACCGCGTACTTCTTCTTCCAGCTCAACACCGGACTCGGTGTGCCGGTGCTGCCGGCCGCGTTGCTCTCGGTGCTCGTGTTCGCCCCGCTGCTGGGCCTCGCCCTCGACCGCGTGATGCTGCGTCGTCTCGCCGAGGCTCCGGTGTACGCGCGTATCGTCGGCTCGATCGGGTTGCTCATCGCGCTGCCCGCGCTCGCGCTGTGGCTGGTCGAGGCGCTCGGCAACACCGTGCTCGACTTCGGCCTCCCCGTGACCACCGGGACCGGCAACTCCACCGTCCGAGGCATCGGCCCGTCGCCGCGCGAGACGTGGCACCTCGGGTGGCTCGGTCTCGACGGCGTGTCGTTGAACTCCGACCAGGTCGCGGTCTTCGTCGCCGCGCTGATCGCAGCGATTGCGCTCTGGCTCGTGCTGCGCCACACGCGCCTCGGTCTCGAGATGCGTGCGGTCGTCAACCGCAGCGACCTCGCGGGACTGCGCGGGGTCAACGCGTCGCGCACGTCGTCGGCGGCGTGGGTGCTCACGATGATGCTCGCGGGCATCGGCGGCATCCTGATCGCGCCGCTGTTCCAGCTCGTCGACCAGCAGTTCACGCTCATCGTCCTCGGTGCGCTGGCGGCGGTCGCGCTCGCCGGCCTGCGTTCGATCCCGATCGCGTTCGCCGGCGGTCTGCTCCTCGGCGTGTTGCAGAACCTGGTCTACGGCTACGGCGACACCATCCTGCCGAAATTCCTCAACGACCTGGCCGGGCTCCGGGCGGCGATCCCGTTCTTCCTCACCGTGATCCTCCTGTTCGTGATCGGCCGCAACAAGGGTGGTGAGGCCCGCTCGGTCGCGGAGGAGCGGCCGATGGAGGACCACCGCGACGGCCTGCCCCGGTGGCGTCGGATCCTGCCGTGGGCGGTGTTCGTGTTCCTGTTCGTCGCGTTCACGCTGCAGTGGTTCCCCTGGGGGTGGGCCCAGGCCAGCGACTTCGAGTCGCTCGGCATCCTCGCGCCGGGGATGGCGCTCGCCATCGTGTTCCTGTCGTTCGTGGTCGTCACCGGGCTCGGCGGCATGGTGAGCCTGGCGCAGGGCACGTTCGTGACCGCGGGTGGCTTCGTCGCCGGGTGGGCGGTCAACCACGACTTCGGCATCGACGTGCCCTTCCTCGCCCGCCACGGCCAGATCAACTTCGCCACTGCCGCGATCCTGGGTGCGGTTGCCGCCGGTGCGCTGGGCGCGCTGATCGCGGTGCCGGTCCGGCGTCTCGGCGTGCTCGCGCTCGCGCTGGCGTCGTTGGCGATCGCGCTCGCGCTCGACCTCACGCTGTTCCAGATGCAGGACGTGAGCAACGGTCAGCTCGGGTGGACGTTCCCGCTGCCCCGTCTCGACGTGTTCGGCAT
>DASUAS010000459.1:0-15541 GCA_035763625.1 Acidimicrobiia bacterium | reverse complement strand
GTGCCCGATCCCGCGTGCGAGCGCGAGCCCTTCGTGGGGTCCGTCGCCGGGTGCGGCCTCGTAGTAGTCGCCGCCGCGCCACTTCGGGTCGGCGCGGATGGCCCGCATCTGCACGTGGCACAGCGCGATCTCCTCCGCCGTCGCCTGGGCACCGACCGAGATCACCACCGCCCGCTCGAGCCGATCGCGGTGGCCGACGGCCCACTCGAGCACGCGCATGCCGCCCATCGATCCACCGATCACCGCGAACCAGCGGTCGATGCCGAGCTCGTCGGCGAGCGCCACCTCGAGTGCGACCTGGTCGCGGATGGTCGTGATCGGGAAGCGCGAACCGTACGGGCGGCCGTCGTCCGGCATCGCCGACGCCGGGCCGGTGGTGCCCTGGCACCCGCCGAGCACGTTCGGGCACACCACGAAGAACCGGTCGGTGTCGATCGGGCAGCCGGGACCGACGGTGCCGTCCCACCACCCGACGTCGCCGTGCCCCGGGTCGGCCGGCCCGGCCGCGTGGCTGTCGCCGGTGAGCGCGTGGAGCACGAGCACCGCGTTCGACGCGTCGGGGGCGAGCGTCCCCCACGTCTCGTAGGCGACGGTCACCGACTCGAGGCGGCCGCCGGCCTCGAGCTTCAGCCCGGAGGTGAACGTCGCGAACTGCCGACGGCCGGGGTGGTCCCCCGGTCGCCAGGCACCCGTGACCGGGAACAGCTCTGCCACGTGGTCGGTCAGGTCCTGAGGTTCAGCTCTTGGCGGCGCGGAAGCCCGCATCGAGATCGGCGAGGATGTCGTCGATCGACTCGATCCCCACCGACAGGCGCACGAGGTCGGGCGTGACGCCGGAGCTCTCCTGCTCGGCCGGCTCGAGCTGCTGGTGCGTGGTGCTCGCCGGGTGGATGGCCAGGCTGCGCGTGTCTCCCACGTTGGCGAGGTGGCTCAGCAGCTCGAGCGAGTCGACGAACTTCTGGCCCGCCTCGAGGCCACCCTTGATGCCGAACGACACGATGGCGCCCTGGCCCTTCGGGAGGTAACGCTTGGCGCGCTCGTTCCACGGACTCGACGCGAGGCCCGGGTACTTCACCCACGAGACCTCGTCGCGTGCTTCGAGCCACTCGGCGACCGCGAGCGCGTTCTGCGAGTGGCGCTCCATGCGCAGCGACAGCGTCTCGACGCCCTGGATGAACAGGAACGCGTTGAACGGTGAGATCGCCGGGCCGATGTCGCGCTGGTACTGCAGCCGTGCCTTCAGGATGTACTGGGCCGGTCGCAGCGGTTCCGGCAGCTGCGAGAAGACGACGCCGTGGTAGCTCGGGTCGGGTTCGGTGAAGTTGGCGAAGCGCCCGCTTCCCGCGTAGTCGAACGTGCCGCCGTCGACGACGATGCCGCCGATCGAGTTGCCGTGGCCCCCGATGAACTTGGTCGCCGCGTGCACCACGATGTCGGCGCCGTGCTCGAACGGCCGGCACAGCGCCGGGGACGCCAGCGTGTTGTCGACGATGAGGGGGACCTGCGCGTCGTGGGCGACCCCGGCGATGCCCTCGATGTCGAGCACGTCGCCCTTGGGGTTGCCGATGGTCTCGCCGTAGAACCCCCGCGTGTTCGGGCGCACCGCGGCGCGCCACGCGTCGAGGTCGTCGGGGTCGTCGACGAAGCTCACCTCGATGCCGAGCTTCGGCAGCGTGTAGTGCAGCTGGTTGAACGTGCCGCCGTAGAGCGACGGTGAGGACACCAGGTGCCCGCCGTTCTCGGCCAGGTTGGCCAGCGCCACGAACTGGGCCGACATGCCGCTCGCGGTCGCCAGCGCGCCGACGCCGCCCTCGAGCGCGGTGATCCGGTCCTCGAACGCCGCCTGGGTCGGGTTCATGATCCGCGTGTAGATGTTGCCGAGCTCCTCGAGCCCGAACAGCGCCGCCGCGTGCGCGGTGTCGCGGAACACGAAGCTCGTGGTCTGGTAGATGGGGACGGCGCGCGCGCCGGTGGTGGGATCGGGCGCGGTGCCCGCATGGACCTGCTTGGTCTCGAAACCCCAGCTCTCGGACATGTGCTGACTCCTCACATCGTGGCTGCATCGTGGCTGCATCGTGGCTGCGTCGTGGCCGCCAGACCCTACGACGCCAAACCCGACCCATCAACGAGGATTTTGCTGATGAGGGGCTTCGAGCGTCCCGCGGGCGCCGTCCGCCCGACGGATCCTGCGCAGGGTCGCTGGGTATCGTTGGCCCGTGGCGCCGGTCGCGGAACTCCTCGCCGACCGCTACGAGCTCGGGGTCCGGCTCGGTTCGGGCGGCATGGGCGACGTCTACCGCGCCCGCGACCGCCTGCTGGAGCGGGTCGTCGCGATCAAGGTCCCGACGTCGACCGTCACTCCGGCCTCGGCGGAGCGGTTCAAGCGTGAAGCCCGGGCCGCGGCGCGCCTGAACCACCCCAACATCGTGGGGGTCTACGACTGGGGCGGCGGCACCGAGCCCTTCATCGTCATGGAGTTCGTCGAGGGCCGCAGCCTCCGGGCCGAGCTGCGGGCCCGCCACACCCTGCCGCCGGCCGAGGTCGCCGCCCTCGGGGCCCAGATCGCCGACGCCCTCGCGCACGCGCACCACCACGGCGTCGTGCACCGGGACGTGAAGCCGAGCAACGTCCTGCTCACACCGGGCGGGAGCGTGAAGGTCACCGACTTCGGGATCGCCCGCTCGGCGGCCGGCGAAGCGCTCACCGAGCCGGGGGTGGTCCTGGGCACGGTCGGATACCTGTCGCCGGAGCAGGTCGCCGGACTGCCCGCCGACGCCCGCAGCGACGTCTACTCGCTCGGTGTCGTCCTCAGCGAGCTGCTCACCGGCGAGCGGCCGAACGGCGGGGAACCCGAGCCCACCACCGAGCTCGAGAACGTGATCGCGCGGGCGCGCGCCGCCGACCCGAACGCCCGCCACCAGGCCGCGGCCGAGCTGGCCGACGCGTTGCGTGACGCCAGCGCAGCGGACGGGCCTGCGCCCGCAGCCTCGGAGCCGATCACTGCGCTGCCCGTCACCGACTCCGTCATCTCGTCCTCGTCGCACGACGGCTCCTCGGACGACGCCGCCGCGACCGCGCGCGCCACCGGGCACGCGGCCACGTCGGTGCTCCCCGTCGCGGCGGCCGCGGGCGCGCTGGTCACCCCGCCGCCGCGCACGGGGGCCACGCCGGCGACGCCGCGTCGTCGGTTCCGGCGCCGGACGAACACGACGTCTCCGAAGTCGGTCAAGCCGTTGAAGCCGGTCAAGGCCGCGAAGCCGGTCAAGGCCGCGAAGCCGGTCAAGCCGTTGAAGCCACCGAAGCAGAAGCGCCGGGCGCGCAGAGCCGCCGTCGCCGCGGCCGCCGTCCCCAGCGTCCCCGGGGTGACCGCACCCAAGCGGGAACGGACGTGGAAGCTCCGGCACTGGGTGGCGGTGCTGGCTGCGCCGTTGGTGCTCGTGGCCGGGGGGGTCGTCGCCTACGCCAAGCTCACCGAGCACCCGCCGAGCAAGCCGGTGCCCGACATCACCAACCGCGACGTGTTCGCCGCCATCGCGATCATGAAGGACGCCGGCTTCAAGGTCGACGCCCGGTTCGCCGACAGCCCCCGGCCCGGCGGCATCGTCCTGCGGCAGCGTCCGGCGAGCGGCAACGACCTCGAGGAGGGCTCGTCGGTGAAGGTGGCGGTCTCGAGCCTCGACGCGAACGTCCCCGACGTCACCACCCGCGACGTCGAGGCCGCCAAGGTGATGCTGCGCAAGCGTGGGTTCTCCAACTTCACCGTGACCCCCGACTATCGCGACGACCTGCGCGTGGGCACCGTCACCGGCACCACTCCCGCGGCGTTCCAGCGAGCCCGGAAGACCGACCCGTTCGAGCTGGTCGTGGCGACCGACCCTCACGTCAAGGTGACCAACGTGATCGGGAAGGACCAGGCGACGGCCACGAGCGCGCTGCAGGCCCTCGGCCTCGAGGTCACGGTGGAGACCGCGTCGAGCAGCACGAAGCCGATCGGCCAGGTGATGAAGACGAGCCCGAGCCCCGACGAGACCGTCGTGCGCGGCGACACCATCGTCCTGACCGTCTCGTCGGGACCGAAGCAGGTCTCCGTCCCGGCCCTCGTGAGCCGCGATCGTGAGGACGCGGTCGGCGAGCTCGAGGGTCGCGGCTTCGCGGTGAACGTGGTCAGCGTGGTCGTGACCAGCGGCGACCAGGTCGATCGGGTCGTCGCCCAGGACCCGGCCGGCGGCAAGGCGGCCGAGGGCTCGACCGTCACGCTCAGCGTCGGGGTGCGCAAGAAGTAGACATTTCGCCACGCTAATTAGTCATGCTAAGCTTCTTCGCGTGACTCCCCGTGCCGCCACCCGCACTGCGGGCGCACCCCGAACGAGCAGGCGCGACGCGTCACCCGAGATCACCGAGCTGGCCTCGCAGCTGCGGCTCGCGGTGGCCCGGCTCTCGCGGCGCATCCGCCAGCAGGCGGCCTCCACCGGCGAGGAGCTCACCGCCTCCACCCAGGGCGCCCTCGCCAGCATCGAGCGCCTCGGGCCCATCACCCTCGGCGA
Source organism: Acidimicrobiia bacterium (assembly GCA_035763625.1). Taxonomy (GTDB): domain Bacteria; phylum Actinomycetota; class Acidimicrobiia; order IMCC26256; family DASPTH01; genus DASUAS01. The sequence goes on along the minus strand of DASUAS010000459.1, from coordinate 10,997 downwards.
GCTGGCCGCGGTCGAGCAGGTGCAGCCGCCGAGCATGACCCGCATCGTCGCCCGGCTCGAGGAGTGGGGCTACGCCACCCGCGTCGTCGACCCCGCCGACCGACGGGTCGCCCGTGCGGTGATCACCGACGCGGGGCGGGAGCTGCTCGCCCGCAGCCGCACCCGCAAGGACGCCTACCTGGCGCGGCGCGTGGCCGAGCTCGGCGATGCCGAACGAGCGCTGCTGGCCCGCGCCCTGCCGCTGCTGGAGCGGCTCCAGGACGACACCGCGTGAAGGCCCGAGCGTGAAGAGCCTCCGAGGCACGTTCCAGTCGATGAAGGTGCGGAACTTCCGCCTCTTCTTCGCGGGGCAGTTCCTCTCGCAGGGTGGCACCTGGATGCAGACGATCGCCCTCGGGTGGTTGGTGCTGGAGCTGTCCCACAACAGCGGTTTCGCCATCGGCCTGGTCATCGCGCTGCAGTTCATCCCGACGCTGCTGTTCGGGGCATGGGGTGGTGTCATCGCCGACCGCTTCGACAAGCGCCACGTGATGCTCTGCACGCAGACGGCGATGGCCACGGTGGCGGCGCTGCTCGCGGTCGTCGACCTGAGCGGTGTGGTGGAGCTGTGGATGCTCTACGTCCTCGTGTTCGCGTTGGGCATGGCCTTGGCGGTCGACAACCCCACCCGGCAGTCGTTCGTGGCCGAGCTGGTGCCGGCGCACGAGCTGCCCAACGCCGTCGGCTTGAGCAGCGCGATCTTCCAGCTCGCCCGCGTGCTCGGCCCGGCGGCGGCGGGCGCACTCATCGTCGCCGCCGGCACCGGGGTGTGCTTCGCGATCAATGCGGTGTCGTTCGTCTTCATCATCGGTGCGCTGCTGATGGTGCGGCCGCGCGAGCTGCACCGGGGCGCACCGCTCGGGCGGCAGAAGGGCCAGCTCAAGGACGGGCTCCTCTACGTGTGGCACACGACGGAGCTCCGGGCGATCCTGCTGCTCACGCTGGTCGTCGGGGGGTTCGCCATCAACTCCCCGGTCGTGCTCCCCCTGCTGGCGAAGATCACCTTCCACGGCGACGCCGCGGTCTACAGCTGGATGTCGATCGCGATGGGCGCGGGCGCCATCTTCGGCGCGCTGTTCGCGGCGAACCGGGCCGACACCCACGGCAACCTGCTCTTCGGCACGGGCATGGTGTTCGGCGTCGCCATCTGCGTGGCGTCGTTCGCGCCGGGCCTCGGGCTGTTCGTCGGCCTGCTCGTGCTCGTCGGCGCCGGGCAGATCGCGTTCCTCGCCGTCTGCAACGCACTGCTGCAGGTGATCGCCGACCCGGCGATGCGGGGTCGGATCATGGCGGTCTACTCGATCACGCTGTTGGGCACGACACCCATCGGTGGTCCGCTGGTGGGCTGGATCAGCGAGCAGTTCGGGCCCCGCTGGGGCTTCGCGGTCGGCGGGATCGCGACCATCGCGGGCGTCTTCGTGTTCGGCACCGCGTTCAAGCGGGCGCGACGACGCGCCCACGGCGAGGTCGAGGAAGCGGAGGAGCTGGTGTTCGGGGTGGACGGCGAGGTGATCCCCGCGTCGGTCAGCTGACCGATCGGGTCACCTGGGTCAGGTGAGGCGGGTCTGCGGCAGGTCGCGAAGACCACCGGCGCGCAGCTCGGCCACCGCGGGGACCGGGTCGGGATCGCCGAAGAGCGCCGGGTCGGTGGGGTCGGTGGGACGGCCGGTGCCGTCGACGACCCACCACGACGCCTCGAGCGCGATGCCGTTCGGGTCGGTGAAGTACACCGAACGGATGAAGCCGTGGTCGACCACTTCGGTCACCTCGGAACCCGCGGCGAGGAGGCGCTTGCGCAGCATCTCCAGCGCGTGCTCGTCGGGCACGTCGAACGAGATGTGGTCGAGCTGGATGGCGCGGTCGGTCGGGCCGCCGGCGGCCTTCGCGAACGTCTCCGCCCCCTCCACCTCGAAGAACGCGACCGTGTTGCCCCGGCCCATCTCGAAGAAGTAGTGGCGCATCGGGCCCGCCATCGTGGTGGCCACGAGACGCATCCCGAGCACGCCCACGTAGAAGCGCACCGTCGTGTCCATGTCGGGGGTCACCAGCGCGAGGTGGTTGATGCCCTGCCAGCGCGGTACCTCGGGTAGCTCGTCGACCATGGGTCGATGGTAGGCCTCCTGCGGGCCGTCGCGGACGGGCGGGTTCACCGCACCCACCGAACGGGTATCCGCGACCACGACGAGAGGAGTCGTCATGGACATCTATGCATTCCGAGCCGACGTCTACGTCGCCGCGCCCCTCGACCTCACCGGCTTCGACGTCGAGGCGAGCGACGGTCACATCGGCAAGATCGACGAGGCGACGATGGCCGACGGCGCGACCTGCCTGGTGGTCGACACCGGCTTCTGGATCTTCGGCAAGCAGCGGATGCTGCCCGCCGGGGTCGTGCGCGCGATCGACGTCGACGAGAAGAAGGTCTTCGTCGACATGACCAAGGACGAGATCAAGGGCGCGCCCGACTACGACGAGGCGCACCACCGCCGGGACGAGCCCGGGTACCACGACGCAGTGGGCGCGTACTACGACCCCTGGGGTGGTTCACCGCCCATGGAAGGCGCCTGAACCCTCCTGCTCCCCCTCGCTCGCGTCCGCTCGCCGGGGTGCCGGCTACGCGCATCCCGCCGCATCGAGGGTCGGTCGTGGATCGACCCTCGTGCCGTTGGGGCCGCCCAGTCGCACCTCGAAGTGCAGGTGGTCGTACCCGTTGGCGTTGCCGCTGTGGTTCACCGACTCGATCACGTCGCCGGCGGTGACCGGTCGCGTGGTGTTCTCCAACGCCGCCGCGTACGGCGTGAGGTGCGTGTAGTAGTAGGTGTTGCCGTCGTCGGCCCGCAGGTACACGGAGTACCCGCCGACGTCGCCCGTGCTCCAGTACCAGAGCGTGCCCGAGCGCACCGCGTACACCGGCGTCCCGAGCGGTGCGCCCATGTCGACGCCGGAGTGCGTGGGGCTGAAGCCCTGGCTGTACGTGAAGCCGACGACGGGGCAGTGCGCGATCGTCGCCGACGGCGGGGCCGCCTCGGTGGCCGGTAGGCAGGCGGTCGCGCTCAGCGCGACCACGACGAGCGCCGCGGCGACGAGCAGCGAGCGACGGACGGAACGCGGGTCCATGCGCGCAGTGTCGGCATCCACGGACCGGCATTCGAGCGCGCGGCCTTCAACGCGCCGTCAACTCATGCGGTCAGTTCGGGCGGCTTCGGGTGATGCCGCGCCCATTGCCATCCGATCTGGGTGAGGTCGAGGCGGTCGAGGGCCTCGGCCTGGCGGCGGGCGCGGGCGCGCACCGCCGGTTCGGCGTCACCACCGAGGGAGCGCAGCACCCACTGCCGCGCCACGCCACCGGCGGCGCGCCCACTGGGCGGCTCGAGCGCCGGCCGGCGCGCGGGGTCGAGGTAGAGCGAGAGCGTCAGCGACCGGACGAGCCCGGGGTCGGGTTCGACGCCCGCGTGCCGGAGGCGGGTGATCACGTACGACGCCAGCAGCTGCACCTCGCGCACCCCGCGCCGCGCGGTGGTGCTGAGGCGCATCGCGACGGGGATCGACGCGATCCCGACCTTCAGCGCCTTCGACGACGGCAGCGGCGTCTTGCTCGCGAGCTTGCCCGACTTGGTCGCCATCGCCAGCGCCCGGCGCGCGATCGGCGTCGCCGCGGCGACGAAGGCGGTGAGCGTGGTGGCGGCGGGTGCTGCGCCCACCCCGACCGGACCCGCGGCGACGAGATCCTCGAGCTCCTCCGCGCTGCGCACGTCGAACGGCTCGTCGAACACGCGGTCGAGCGCGCCGTCGACGAGTGCACGCACGCGCGCGGTGATGAGATCAGCCACGCGCCAGCCCCCGGAACAGCACGTCGAGCGCGTACTCGAAGCGCGTGGTCGGATCGCTCTGCAGCGGGTTCACACCCACGAGCTCGAGCATCACCAACCCGTGGATCGACGCCCACAGGAGCTCCGTGATCTGCTCGGCTGATCCCTCGAGGAGTCCGGCGTCGGTGCAGCGGGCCACCTTGCCCACCAGGCTCGCGAACGCCGCGTGGGCGAGCTCGTGGTTCTCGTCCGACGGGACGAAGCCGGGCACCGCGCCGCCGAACATCACCATGTAGTGCGTCGCGTTGGCGACGGCCGACGCTCGGTAGCAGACCGCGGCGCGGCGCAGGTCGGCGACCGGGTCGTCGGTGGGCACGTCGCCCTTCATGCCCTCGACCAGGCGTTCGAACCCCTCGGCGTAGAGCTCGTCGACCACGCCGTCCTTGCCTCCGAAGCGGCTGTAGAGGCCCATGGTCGAGCAGCCGGCCGCCGCGGCGATGCGCCGCACGCTGAGCGCGCTCGCGCCCTCCTTCGACAGCAGCTCGCTGGCTGCCTCGAGGATCCGCCGCCCTTGTTCGTCCCGGGTACGTGCCATCGTCGCCAGTTTCGTCCATCGGCCGCAGCCGACCTTGACACCCGCAATAACGCAGTTATAGCATCACGTCGATATCACAGTGTCATAACGACGTAACGGCACAGGAGCCCCGATGACCGATCTGCTCGACGACCGCATCCACCGGCGCCGCTGGGCCACCCTGGCCGTGCTGTGCGTGAGCCTGCTCGTGATCGTGATCGACAACACGATCGTCAACGTGGCCCTCCCGACCCTCGTGCGCGACCTCGGCACGAGCATCACCGACCTGCAGTGGGTGGTCGACGCGTACACCCTCGTGTTCGCCGGGCTGCTGCTCACCGCCGGCAGTCTCGGCGACCGGTTCGGCCGCAAGGGCGCGCTCACCGCCGGCCTCGTCGTCTTCGGCGCCGGCTCCGCCGCGGCGGCCTTCGCCGGTGGCGTCGGCTCCCTCGTCGCGGCCCGGGCGGTCATGGGCATCGGCGCCGCGCTGATCATGCCGGCCACGCTGTCGATCCTCACCAACGTGTTCACCGATGCCCGCGAGCGCGCGCTCGCCATCGGCCTCTGGTCGGGTGTCGCCGGCATCGCGGTCGCGCTCGGGCCGGTGGCGGGCGGGTTCCTGCTCGAGCACTTCTGGTGGGGATCGGTGTTCATCGTCAACGTACCGATCGTCCTCGTCGCGATCGTCGCCGGACGCTTCCTCGTCCCGACGTCGCGCAACCCCCACCGGCCGAAGCTCGATCTCGTCGGCGCGGCGTCGTCGATCGTGGGGCTCGGTGCGCTGGTGGCAGCCATCATCGAGGCGCCGACCAACGGGTGGACCGATCCGTTGATCCTCACCGGGTTCGCGGTCGCCGTCGTCGCGCTGACCTCGTTCGTGTGGTGGGAGCGCCGCATCGACGAGCCCATGCTCGACGTGCGCTTCTTCGCCAACGCGCGCTTCACCGCCGCGAGCATGAACGTGACGCTCGTGTTCTTCGCGCTGTTCGGCTTCATCTTCGTCGCCACGCAGTACCTGCAGTTCGTGCTCGGCTACGGCGCGTTCGAGGCCGGCCTGCGGACGCTGCCGTTCGCGTTCGCCCTGATGGTGCTGGCACCGTTGTCGTCGAAGGCCGTGCAGCTGTTCGGCACCAAGCGCGTCGTCGTCGCCGGCATGGTGGTGTTCGCCGTCGGACTCGTGGTGGCGTCGACGTCGACGGTCGACTCCGGCTACGGCCCGGTGATGGTCGCCATGGTGCTCATGGGCGCGGGCATGGGTCTCTCGGTCGCGCCGGCCACGGAGTCGATCATGGGCTCGTTGCCGCTCCACCAGGCGGGTGTGGGCTCAGCGGTGAACGACACCAGCCGCGAGGTGGGCGGCGCACTCGGCGTCGCCATCGTCGGCAGCATGCTGTCGTCGCTCTACTCGTCGGATCTGAACGCCAAGCTGCCCGCGGCGGTGCCGAGCCCGGTGCGTGACGCAGCTGGCCAGTCGGTCGGTGCGGCGCTCCAGGTCAGCGGGCAGCTCGGTCGGGTCGGACGTCCGCTCGCCGACGCCGCGCGCGAGTCGTTCGTGTACGCGATGACGCGAGCGTCGTTGGTGACGGCGGCCGTCGCGCTGATCGGTGCGTTCCTGGCGTGGCGCTTCCTCCCCGCCCGGGCCACCGAGGTGCACGGCTTCGACGCGACCCCGCCCGCCGAACCCGCCCTGCCCGCCCAGCCCGCCGAGCCCGCACCGGAGCTGGCCGAGGCCAGCTGACCGGACCCGACTCACGCGCCGCGTCGCGCGGCGCGGTGCTCCTTCGTGCCCGCTGCCTTCTTCTTCTGCTTCTTGTTCTTCTTCGTCTTCTTCGTGTGCTTCGTCGTCGACTCGGCGCAGGCAGAATCGGACGCCACGCGGAGGACGACGTCGTCGGGGACGAGGCCCACGAGGTGCTGCACGCGCTCGCGGAGCGCGGCGATGTCACCCATGAGCTGGTCGAGCTGCTGCTCGACGTCCTCGGGCTCGAAGAGGACGCGACCAGGAGCGGCGGGGTCAGGCTCGACCGGGGTGAGCGAGTCGAGCACGTCCTCCAAGCTCCTACCGAGCCCGGCCTGGCGCTCCATCGGGTTCACGGTAGGCGCGCGCAGCGCGCGGAACGTGTCACTCCGACGACGCGCTCGTGGGTCGGTGGTCGCGCAGCGCCTCCTTCCACGCGCGGAACCGGTCGTGCGCCAGGCCGTCGGGTCCGAGGCCCTCGCCCGCGCCCGACGGGACGAGGCGGAAGGTGTAGCGGACGCTCGGATCGTCGGCCGCCACGGCCGCATACCGCGCGTCACCCTTGCTCGCCGGGCCCGCCCGCCAGAGCAGCCAGGGTCCGATGCGCCGCTTGTACGCGACCAGGTCGTGGCCGAGGTCGCGACCGAGCTCGAGCAGCTCGGGCGGTGCCTCGATCCACGCGACCGCGGGGATCGTGCGGTCGCGTTGGGGCGTCGCCGGGAGCTCGGCGGTGTGCAGCGGTGTGGGGTCGACGGGACGGTCCTCGGGCGCGGTCACGGTTCCATGATGCCGTCGAGTAGAGTGGCGACGCCCTGGATGCGTGATTGCTGCCGCGCCAGGCCTTCCAGTCAGTTCAGCAAGCCAGTCAGTTCAGCAAGTGGGTTGCGTGCTCTCGCGCCTCCGGTGGTCCGGAACGGCGTCTCGGGTCCGTTCGCCCTCGAGACACCGACACCATCCGACCGAACCACCAGGAGCGCAGCGCGCCATGTCCACCACCACGTCCTCGATCGATCATCCGTCCGTCGCGTTCGCCGACCTCGGCGTCCCCGACGACCTCGTCCGCACCCTTGCCGCCCGCGGCCTCGACGCCGCCTTCCCGATCCAGGCCATGACCGTGCCCGACGGCCTGGCCGGGCGCGACCTGTGCGGTCGCGCACCGACGGGTTCGGGCAAGACCGTCGCCTTCGGCATCCCCCTCGTGGCCCGCGTGGCCAAGGCCCGACCCCGGCGGCCCCGCGGCCTCGTGCTCGTCCCGACTCGCGAGCTCGCCGCTCAGGTGTGCGGCGAGCTCGAGTGGCTCGGTCGCGGCCGCAAGCTCCGCGTCGCCGCGGTCTACGGCGGTGCCGGCTTCGGCGCGCAGCTGAAGGCGCTGCGGCGCGGCGTCGACGTGCTGGTCGCGTGCCCCGGTCGCCTCGCCGACCTGCTCGAGCGGCGCGAGCTCGACCTCGACGAGATCGAGATGGTCGTCGTCGACGAGGCCGACCGCATGGCCGACATGGGATTCCTGCCCGAGGTGCGGAAGCTGCTCGACCGCACTCCGGAGACGCGCCAGACCCTCCTGTTCTCGGCGACGCTCGACGGCGCGGTCGACGAGCTCGTCCGCCGCTACCAGCGTGATCCGTCGCGCCACCAGCTCCCCGAGGCCGACCAGCTCAGCGCGACGCACCACTTCTGGACGACCGAACGCGCGTCGCGCGTCGCGCTCACCGGCGACATCGTGCACGCGGCCGGCCCGACGATCGTGTTCTGCCGCACGAAGCACGGCGCCGACGCGCTGGCGAAGAAGTTGGAGCAGCGTGGCGTGCGCGGCGCGGCGATCCACGGCAACCGGTCACAGGGTCAGCGCGAACGAGCTCTCGCCGCCTTTGCGAGCGGCAAGGTGCGGGCGCTGGTGGCGACCGACGTCGCCGCGCGCGGCATCCACGTCGACGGGGTCGCGTGCGTCGTGCACTTCGACCCGCCCGCCGACTTCAAGGACTACACGCACCGGTCCGGGCGCACCGCCCGCGCCGGCGCCGACGGCCACGTCGTGTCGTTGGTGCTGCCCGAGCAGCGTCGGGGCGTGGCGCGCCTCCAACGTGAGCTCGGCCAGCGACCCGGTCTCGCGACCCCCGACGTCGGCGCGCTCGGCGATCGTCCGGCGTCCTCGTCGTCCTCGGGCGCGGCCCCCGAGCCCGCACCGGTGCCCGAGCCCGCGCCTGCGCTCGCACCGGCGCCCGAACGCACGCAGGCGCACCCGAAGCGCTCGGACCGGCCGCGCGGGACGATCAAGTGGTTCGACGCCCGCAAGGGGTTCGGGTTCATCGAGCGGCGGGGCGAGCGCGACGTGTTCGTGCACTTCTCGGCCATCGACGGCGACGGCTACCGCCGGCTCGAAGAGGGACAGACGGTCGAGTTCGACCTCGTCCCCGGTCGTCAAGGCGAGCAGGCCCGCCGCGTCCGCGTGCTCGAGGCCGCCTGAGCGGCGTCGACGTACGCTCACGCCGTGGACCGGCTGCGCGCGATCCTGCTGCTGCGCGCCACGCTGGCGGTGTTCATGCTCGTCGTCGGCGTGGTGCTGCTGGCGACGGACAACCTGGTGTTCGGCCTCTTCGCCATCGCCGTGGCCATCGTGAACGCGGTGCTGATCTCGGTGCTCGTCAGGAAGGCGCGTCGCGCCCGGTGATCCCGACGACATGACGCGGCCGGCGCTGGTCGAGGGGCGCGATCCCACCCAGGTGATCACCCGCCGCTGCATCGGGTTCTCGATCGACGCGTTCCTCCTCGCCGCCATCCCGGCGGCGACGGTCCTGGTGGTGGGACACGCGGAGTTGCGGAAGGGCGCCTGTCCCCACCCGCTCCCGTCCGGACGCGACTGCGTCGCGTTCAGGCAGCAGGTGATGCTCGTCGACCAGGGTGCGTTCCTGCTGTTCTTCGGCCTGCTCGTGCTCCTCTACCTCGTGGTGTTCGTCGCGGTGCAGGGCATCACCGGCGCGTCGCCCGGGAAGGCGCTGCTCCGCATCCGCGTGATCCGTGCCGACGGTTCGCCGCCGGGAACGCTCCGTTCGCTGGTGCGGGTGGTGGCCTGGCTCGTCGACGGCCTGACCCTGCTGGTGCCGGTCGCGCTGTGGAGCGCGTGGTTCACGCCCGGGCACCGCAGGGTCGGCGACTGGCTGGCGGGCACCTACGTCGTGCGCGGCCGGAGCCGCGCGCCCGCGAAGCCGTCGTCGTCCGGCTGCTCGACCCGATCTTCGACATCGGAGAGTAGTTAAACTGCCACTCATGGTGGCGGGAACCGAGGTGGGCGCAGGCGGTGAAGCCGGTCGCGGCGCCCGCCCGCACGTCGAGCTGGTCTGGCGCTGGTGCCGGTGGACCCGCCTCCCCGTGACCGGGGCGGTGATCGCCATGGCCGCGCTGACCGTCGGGTTCGACGTCCTCACCGCGTGGCGGGGGATCGATCTCGGTCACCTCGGTGCGGTGCCGATCTCGCCCACCCTGCCGCTGGAGCTCGCGCTCGTCCTGCTGGTCGGCTGGCGCCGGCTCGGCCTCGACCGCACCAACCTCGACGCGTGGCGCGAGTTCCTCGCCATCTCCGGCGCCACGCTGCTCTTCGGGGTCATCGAGTACTCGCGCCACATCGGCGGGTTCGCGGAGGCGATGGGCCTCGTGCTCGCCGCACTCGACGAGGAGCTCGTCTACCGGCTCGCGGTCCTCGCGCTCGTCGGCGCGGTCGTCGCCAAGCTCCTCGGTCGCAACTGGCGCAACGCCGAGGACTGGGGCGCCGGTCCCGGTCTGGTGGCAATCGTCGCGTCGGGCGCGATCTTCGCGGTGCTCCCCGGTCACGTCGCGCAGATGAGCGACACCCTCCACGCGCTGCCCTTCGTCTGCCTCGGCATGGTGCTGGGCTACGCGGTGCTCCGCACCGGCGCGCTGGTCCCCGCGGTCGTCGTGCACGCGCTGCTCAACCTCGCCACCATCGCCGCGTTCACGGGCGAGATCTCGACGCCGCTGCGCACCGCGCTCAGCGCAACCGCGCTCGTCGCACTCGTGGTCGGCACCGTGGTCGCCGGACGACGCCTCGGCATCTTCCGCCTGGTGCCCGTGGTCGAACCCGCCGCCGACGCGTAGCGTTGGAGCGTGGTGTTCCAAGGCTCCGGGGCCGTGAGGAGCCGATGACTCCCGAGCCGTTGCGCGTTGTCGCGCTCGACCACGTGGTGCTCAACGTCGCCGACGTCGAGCGCTCGCTCGCCTTCTACTGCGACGAGCTCGGCCTCGCCCCGGAGCGGGTCGACGAGTGGCACAGGGGAGAGGTGTTCTTCCCCTCCGTGCGGGTCGACGCGCACACGATCATCGACCTCCTGGCGGCGCCGCGCACCGGTGAGAACGCCGATCACCTCTGCCTCGTGGTCGAACCGGTCGACCTCGACGCGATCAAGGCGTCGGGACGGTTCGACGTGGTCGACGGTCCCGCGGTCCGCTTCGGTGCACGGGGCAACGGCACGTCGCTCTACGTCAAGGACCCCGACGGCAACACCGTTGAGCTGCGCCACTACTGATCCCCGTCGCTCGCGTCCGCTCGCTCCGTCCCAGGCGGCGGGACGGGCAGAACCCGATCCCGCCACTCCCGCACTACGGTGCGAACATGGACGTAGGGGACGTGGTCGACGATTTCGAGTTGCCCGACCAGACGGGCACGCCGCGCAAGCTCAGCGACCTGCTGGCGAACGGGCCAGTGGTGCTGTTCTTCTACCCGGCGGCGATGACGCCGGGCTGCACGAAGGAGAGCTGCCACTTCCGCGACCTGGGGGCCGAGTTCGCCGCCGCCGGAGGTCAGCGCGTGGGCATCAGCCGCGACCCGGTC
>DASUAS010000458.1:0-5799 GCA_035763625.1 Acidimicrobiia bacterium | reverse complement strand
CCCACCGGGGGAGCGGACCGCGTGCACCAGGCCCTCGGCCTCGTAGAACCGCAGTGCCGACGTCGACACACCGGTCCGGTCGCTCACCGCTCCGATCGTGAGGAGCTCGTCGGGCAGGGAGGACGCAGGCACGCCGCCAGGCTACGTGAGCAATCTCTTGACTTCAAGTGAACTTGAAGTAATACGGTGCTCGGCATGGACGACAACCGGACCTTCAGTGCACGGATCACGGCGGAAGTGGGCTCCTGGCCCGGAGTGGTGGTCGACGACGGTGAGCTCGGCGAGCTGGCGTTCAAGGTCGGCCACCGCGAGCTCGGCCATCTCCACGGCGAGCACGCCGCCCACTTCGGGTTCTCGAAGGAGATCTGGCAGCAGTTGCACGAAGCAGGCCGCATCGAGGGACATCCCGTGTTCCCCGGCAAGGTGGGACCCGCGTCTCGGCGCGTGGAGAACGAGGACGACGTGCAAGACGTGATCGAGCTCATGCGGATCAACTACGACCGCGTGGTCGCCCGCCGGCTGAGCGCCTGACGCCGACGGAGGGCGTCGCCACCGGCGTCGGGCCCTGCGGAACGCGCACGCTGAGCGTCAGGCGAGGTCGAGATCGATCGCGACGGGCAGCGCGCGCTCGCGCCAGGTGACGAGCTCACCGTCGTTGCGTGGCTGGTACTTCTCGAACACGACCGTGCGCGCGTGTCGGTCCTCGTCGGGATCGGTCACCACGCGCCCACGTGCCGCGTACGTCACGTCGTCGATGCGTAGTCGCACCGCCGGCTCGACCTGCAGGTTGCGCACCCAGTCGGACTGCTCACCTGCGCCCGCGAGCACGTACACCTCCCCGTCCTCGCGCGCGTACCAGATCTCGATCTCGTGGTCGTCACCGGTGACGCGCCCGCGTGTCGTGAGGTAGCAGTAGTCGTCCGACATCACTTCAAGAGCGGTTCACGGCTCCGGAAGCACGCGCTCGTATCCCTCGGCCGGTGTGCCGGGCGGCTTCATGTCGGCCGGGCCGGTACCGGGCTTGTCGAGGACCACCTCGCCCTCGAGGCCGTCGGGGTCGATGAAGAAGAGGCTGATGGCGACGCCGAAGTCGGTCACGAAGCCGTCGGTGGCGCCCCGCTCGATGAGGCGGCGGCGGATCTCGTCGAAGGCCTCCTGCGACTCCGCCCGGAGGCCGATGTGGTCGATGGGCCCGCGGCCGAACATCGGCGTGTGGTCGGGAGACGGGACCGGGAGCTCGAACACGTTGAACTGCGTGTGCGGCCCGATGGTCACGAACGAGAGCCGACCGGGCGGCTCCCCTTCGTCGGTGTTGGTTGGTTGGTCGGCGAACACGGTGGCGCCGAAGACGTCCCCGTAGAAGGCGTGGAACCGGTCGGTGTCCTGGGTGAGGACGGCCACGTGGTTGATGCCCGACAGCAACATGCGTCGATGGTAGGTGGGGTTGCGCCCTCGGGGAGGTTGTCCGGCGAGGTTTGCTGGGCGAACACATGTTCGATACGGTCGTGGACCCCATGGGGTACGCAGAACTGCACTGCCACACCAACTTCTCCTTCCTCGACGGCGCCAGCCACCCCGAGGAGCTGGCGGAGGAGGCGGCGCGCCTCGGGCTCGCGGGCCTGGCCGTCACCGACCACGATGGTCTCTACGGCGCGGTCCGCTTCGCGCTGGCCGCGCGCGACTTCGACCTGCCGACCGTGTTCGGTGCCGAGCTGACGCTGGGCATCACCCGTCCCGCTGGTGGCGATCCCGATCCCGAGGGCGAGCACCTGCTCGTGCTGGCCGAAGGCCCGGTGGGCTACGCGCGCCTGGCGAGCGCGATCAGCGCGGCCCAGCTGGCGGGGGAGAAGGGCGCGCCGCACATCACCCTCGACGCGCTGGCGCGCGCGGCGCGTGCTCCCGTGCACCTCCACCCGCAGGTGAGCGCGCGCAACGACAGCTGGTACGTGCTCACGGGGTGCCGCAAGGGCACGGTCCCCGCCGCGCTGGTGCGCGACGGCCCGAGCGCGGCGCGCGTCGCGCTCGATCGACTCGTCGCCGGCTTCGGTCGTGAACGCGTGCTGGTGGAGCTCTGGGACCACGGCGATCCGCTCGATCGTCACCGCAACGACGCGCTGGCCAAGATCGCCATGGCCGCGGGGCTCGACGTCGTCGCCACCAACAACGTGCACTACGCCACCCCTGCCCGCCGTCGACTCGCCACCGCGCTGGCCGCGGTGCGGGCCGGTCGTTCGCTCGACGAGATCGACGGTTGGCTGCCCGCGGCGCCGTTCGCGCACCTGCGCAGCGCCGGGGAGCAGGAGCGACGGTTCGCGCGGTGGCCGGGAGCGGTGGCGCGCACGGTGGAGCTCGCGCGCGCGTGCGCGTTCGACCTGCGGCTCGCCGCCCCCGAGCTCCCCGACCACGACGTGCCTGCCGGCCACACCGAGATGACCTGGTTGCGCGAGCTCACCGCGCGCGGCGCGCGCGTGCGCTACCCGTCGACCCATCCGAAGCACTCGGAGGCGATGGTCCAGATCGCGCACGAGCTCGACGTGATCGAGCAGCTCAACTTCCCCGGCTACTTCCTGGTGCTCGTCGACATCGTCGAGTTCTGCCGCGTCCACGACATCTACTGCCAGGGCCGGGGGAGCGCGGCCAACAGCGCGGTCTGCTACGCGCTCGGCGTCACCAAGGCCGACGCGGTCGACCTCGGTCTGCTGTTCGAGCGCTTCCTCTCGCTCGAACGCGACGGCCCCCCCGACATCGACCTCGACATCGAACACCAGCGTCGCGAGGAGGTGATCCAACACGTCTACGGCAAGTACGGGCGCGAGCGTGCCGCGCAGGTGGCCAACGTGATCACCTACCGGCCGCGTTCGGCGCTGCGGGAGATGGCGAAGGCCGTCGGCCTGTCGCCCGGGCACGCCGACGCGCTCACCAAGTGGATCGATCGGTGGTCACGCGGTACCGGTGGGTTCGACAGCCTGCGCGACGACTCTCCCCACAAGGACGCCGGTGCACCACCGGTGCCGAAGCTCGCGCTCGATCTGGCCGAGCAGGTGCTCGACTTCCCGCGCCACCTCGGCATCCACTCGGGCGGGATGGTGATGGCCGACCGGCCGCTCACCGAGTGCTGCCCGATCGAGTGGGCCCGCATGGAGAACCGCTCGGTGCTGCAGTGGGACAAGGACGACTGCGCGGCCGCCGGTCTGGTGAAGTTCGACCTGCTCGGTCTCGGCATGCTCACGATGCTGCACCTCGCCGTCGACCTCGTGCGCGAGCACGAAGGCGTCGACGTCGACCTCGCCACCATCCCGCAGGAGCCGGAGGTCTACGCGCTGTTGAGCGCGGCCGACACCGTCGGCGTGTTCCAGGTGGAGAGCCGCGCGCAGATGGCCACGTTGCCGCGCCTGCGGCCGGAGGAGTTCTACGACCTGGTGGTGGAGGTCGCGCTCATCCGTCCCGGTCCCATCCAGGGCGGCTCGGTGCATCCCTACCTCCGCCGTCGCAACGGGCAGGAGCCGGTGACCTACCCGCACCCGCTGCTGGAGCAGTGCCTGGAGAAGACGCTCGGCGTGCCGCTGTTCCAGGAGCAGCTCATGCAGATGGCGATCGACGTCGCCGGCTTCACCCCGGGGGAGTCCGACCGGTTGCGCCAAGCGATGGGGTCGAAGCGGTCACGCGCCCGCATGGCGGCGATGCGCGACCGCCTGCTCGCGGGCATGGCCGCGCGCGGCATCACCGGTGAGGTGGCCGACGACATCGTGCACAAGATCGAGGGCTTCGCCGACTTCGGCTTCCCCGAGAGCCACTCGGTGAGCTTCGCCTACCTCGTGTACGCCAGCTCGTGGATCAAGCTGCACTACCCGGCCGAGTTCGCGTGCGCGCTGCTGAACGCGCAGCCGATGGGCTTCTACTCCCCGCACACCATCGTGCGCGACGCCACTCGCCACGGCGTGGAGGTGCTCGGCCCGTGCGTCGAGCGGTCGCGCAAGGACTGCACGCTGGAGCCGCGCACCGAAGCTGTCGGTCCGGTCGGTCGGCCCGGACCCGGATGGCACGCCGACCCGTCGATCCACGCCATGCGGGTGGGACTCCGCTACGTGCGCGGGCTGAGCGACGCACTGCTCGACCGCATCGACGACGCGCGGGCCGAGCAGCCGTTCGCCGATCTCGCCGACTTCACCCGTCGGACGAACGCGCCCACCGACGCGCTGGAGGCGCTCGCCACCGCGGGCGCGTTCGCGTGCTTCGACCACGACCGCAGGCAGGCGTTGTGGGCCGCGGGCGCGCTGCGCGACGCACGGCCCGACAAGCTGCCGGGAATGGTCACCGGGGCCGAGGCGCCCACGCTGCCGGGCATGCACGAGGTCGAGGAGATCGCGGCCGACCTCTGGGCCACCGGCCTGTCGGCGGCACGACACCCCACCGAGCTCGTGCGCGAACAACTCGCGGCGCGGGGGATCGTCACCGCCGCGCAGCTGCGGGAGCTGCCCGACCGCACCGTCGTCGACGTGGCCGGGGTGGTCACGCACCGCCAGCAGCCGTCGACGTCGAAGGGTGTGATCTTCCTCAACCTCGAGGACGAGACCGGGCTGGTCAACGTGATCTGCACGCCCGACGTGTGGAAGCGCTACCGCGCCGTCGCCCGCACCGCGCCCGCGCTCGAGATCCGCGGCCTGCTCGAGAAGTACCAGGGCGTCGTCAACGTCCTCGCCCGCCGCGTCGTGGCGTTGCCGTTGGGCCTCACCGACCTGCTGCGCTCCCGCGACTTCCGCTGAGACCTCGTCGAGGTCGGCTACTCCTTGAGCTCGACGATGATCTCGTAGAAGGGCTCGTCGCCGACGTTCACCGCCGCCTCGATGCCCCCCTTCTCGGCGAACAGCACGTTGCCGTTGAAGACGTCACCCTCGAGGCGTTGCCCGGCGAAGTCCTTCCACGTCCCCGAGCTGCCCGGCTCGAAGTCGGCCGCCACCCGATCGCCGGAGATCTGGACCATCACGTAGTCGCGGGTGTGCTCGTGGATCTGCTCCTTCTCACCGGGCCCCAGCCGCATCTCCCACACGACCACGCGCTCGTTCTCGAAGAGCTTCTTCGTGCCGACCTCACCGACGATCTCTGCCATCACGACCTCTCTCCCCGTGCCCGACCGGTCGAGCGTACGACGACCACGCCGAGCGCGCCCGCCCGGTAGCTGGCAGCGACTCTCTCGAACGACACCGGCTGCGCGGAGAGGGCGCGACGGCACCGGTCTCTCGGCGCGCTCCTGTACGCTGGGCGAACACCAGTTCGGCCGAGCGAGGAGGTTGGGGTGACGCACGTGCTCGATCAGGCGTTGGTGCGCACCATCTTGGAGCATCCGACCGACTACCCGTGGCGGATGCAGAACATCGGGCTGCTCGCGCTGCGTCTCGACGACCGGCGCGAGTTCCGCCTCCACGTCTGGGATCCCGAGAGCTGCGTCGGCGAGCCGCCGGTGCACGACCACCCCTTCGACTTCACGTCCACCGTGATCGTGGGCGAGCTCGTCAACACCCGCTACGTCGAAGACCCGAACGGCACCGAGCACTGGCGCCATCGGTACCGCCCAGGCGACGAGGACGACCGGCACACCGACGCGGTTCGCTTGACCGCGAGCGAGACCATCCTCTCGTCGGGTGACCGCTACCGCCAGCTGGCCACCGAGCTGCACAGCAGCCGCCAGACTCCCGGCACGGTGACCCTCCTCCAGTTCGGCCCGTTCGAGGAACGGGAGCTCACCGTGTGCCTCGAGCCCGGCGCGCCGTGGGTGTCCGCACTCGCCCGGCCTGCCACCGC
>DASUAS010000457.1:0-12515 GCA_035763625.1 Acidimicrobiia bacterium | reverse complement strand
CATGAACCAGTGCAGCGTTGAGTGCGCGTGCACGCGCGAGCGCGTCCGGCGGAGCGCCTGCCGCGGCCAACGGGTGCGCAAACCCGCTGTCCATCACGGTGCGCACGGTGGCGCTGCCGCGCAGCGGGTCGCGGTCGAGCTCGGCGGCCGAGACGGCGCCGGCGACGAGCTTCGCCGGCACGTCGGCGTCGACGTCTCGTGCGAGCTCGAGGTTGGAGCTCACCGCGGTGAGCTCCAGTTGCCCGAGGGCATCCCCGAGCTCGGTCGTGGTCAGCCGAGCGGCGCCGAGCCGAAAGATGTCGGCGCGAGTGGCGCGGCGAACGGCGACGTCGCTGTAGGTCTCGCGCAACGTGCGCTGCGGTGTTGCTGCGATCATGGGGGCGAGCGCATCTGGCACGTCGCGCCCGAGGTCGTCGGTGATCAGCGCACTGCCGGCGAAGTAGCAGCCGATGGCGGCGAAGTCCCGCGCCACCTGTGCATGAGAGAGCGGCCGGAGGTCTCGCTCGACGTACTGCGCCACGATCGTCGCAGGATCCATCGCGTGGAGCTCGCGTAGCCAGGCGGCGACGATCGGTCGCTCGGTCAGATAGCGGGCCCCTCCCGCCTCCAATGTTCGAAGCAGATCGAGCGCTTCGGGGATGTGCTCGATGGGATCGCCGCCCGCGCGTGAGGCAACGTATTTGATCAGGCGCTGGACCGGAGCGATCTCGGCCCAACCGACGGCGGTCTTGTACGAGATGCACGCGACGCCTCCCGGGCGCAGGCTCGTGGAGACCGCGTTGATGACCGAGTCGCGGATGTCGTCGGGAGCCGAGTCGAGGACGCCTTCGACCGCGATCACGTCGGCGACGGCGCCGTCGAGCTGAGGCGCGAGGACGGGATGTTCGTTCACCACGAGGTTCGACAGGCCGGCGGCATCCCGCAGCCGTCTCGTGGATTCGATCGACGACGGTCGCCAGTCCCAGACCCAGACCGTCGCGTCGGGATGCACCGCCGCGATCACGGCGGGCGTGACCCCCGACGCGCTGCCCAGGTAGAGGACGTGGAAAGAACGCTCCAGATGCGGAGGACGCTGCCCCCCGAGCAGGACCGCAGCAGACAACCAGGTCGGTGTCATCTCACGTCGGAAGCTGCGGGTGTCGGACTGCGGTGGCACGACGGCAGCCTGCAAGGCGGCGGCACGATCGCTGGCCACCGGGTCCGATTCCACCGCGGTCGACACGACTGCGATCGTACCGCTACTACGGTTGCGTTCCTCAGGGCGACGTCATGGAGTCGTTATGGTTGTGCCCAACGTCTCAGCGCACGTGCAATCGCGTGTCTGTGACGACGGTCTCATCGTTCGGGATGAGGCCAGCGGCATCGAGCACACGCTGACGGGCGTGACGCGGGGCGTCTTCGAGCGCATCCAGGCAGGCGAAGCGCGCCCGGCGATCGTCGACATGCTGGCCTCTGACCCCTTCGTGGGCCCGCTGCGTGCGAGCGACGTGTACGACCTCGTCATCGCCGATCTCTCGGATCGCCGACTCGTGCGGCGCCGGCCATCGGGGTCGTCGCTGGCATCAGTTGCGACGCGAGCTGTCCCACGCTCGTATCCGTGGTACGACTCGCCATGGCTGGGTCGCTGGATGGGTGCTCGAGATCTCGCTGCGGTCGAGGACGTCGATGTCGCCGCGGAGCTGCTCAGCCAAGCCGCGCCGCTCCGTACGGAACTCGACTTCGGGACGCATGATCTCGGCCAGGTCGCCGACTCCACGCTGCTCGCGAACACGCGAGAGGTGGTCGAGTCACTGGATCCGGTGGCGACGAAGTCGTACGAGAGCGACTCGTTCGGTCGTGTGCTCCTCCACAACCATCCATACTTCAACGACCTGCATCAGGCGTTCCTCCCGCTCGCGTGTGAGGCGGCGGGCGAGGAGCTCGAGCCGTCGTACAACTTCCTGAGTCTGTACACGAGTCGCGGAGTGTGCGCGCCGCACATGGACGCACCGAGCGCCAAGTACACGCTCGACCTGTGCATCGACCAGAGCGATCCGTGGCCGATTCACATCAGTCAAGTGGTCCCGTGGCCGGAGGACTGGGACGACCCGGGTGACGACTGGGCGGAGCGCATCCGTTCGTCACCCGACCTCGAGTTCCAGTCGTACGTGCTCGAGCCGGGGCAAGCGATCTTCTTCGCGGGGTCCAGCCAGTGGCACTACCGCGACGTGTATCAGACCGCAGACGACGGCATCTGCCACTTGATCTTCCTCCATTTCATTCCGAAGGGGACTCGCGAGTTCGTACGTTTGTTCGACCCCTACCTCGTGTGAGGCTTCGATCGATCCACCCAGGAGCGTGCTCGAGCCGTGCCAACGGGCGAGCGTTCGCCGATCGGTACGAGCCTCTGTGGCGCGCCGGTGCTGCCACGACCACGCACGGCAGCCGTGCGGTTGACGCTCGATGCCTACCGGAACAGACGGCGCCGCACCCTTCGGCGCCAGCTCATCCGCCGGTGACGCCGGCGGCGGTCGCAGTCGTGGCAGATCCATCCGTCGAACGTGCCGCGCTCGTCGACGATGGGCAGCGCGGCTGACGGCGTCGCGCAGTCGACGCAGGCCCGCTGGTTCGTCGTCGCCACGATGATCCTCCCTGGGCGTCGCCCACAATGCGGTGTGGGACGGGATCGTACGAAACCGCCAGCCCGAGGAGGCGGATCTACGAGCCCGTTGGTTTCTCCTGCGTTCGCGGGCGCTGGATGTTACTGACGTGCTCGACCGCTGGAACTGACGCCGGCGACGACCGCGTACCCTGTGCTGCCATGACGACGGTCGCCCAGCCGCGCACGCCGGACGACATCGATCTGGCGTTCGTCGCTCACGTCGTCCCGGAGCTCGAGATCGCGACCGTCGGTGACGAGCAGGTCGTGATCGGCGGAGCCACGCAGCTGGTGGTGCTCAACGCGACCGCAGCGCTGATCTTCCAGTTCCTCGACGGTGAAGCGACCCTCGGCGAGCTGGTCGACGACTTCACCGAGGCGCTCGGCGTCGACCGTGCTGTCGTGGAGCAGGACGTGCTCGCATTCGCGCGTGAGCTCGGCGCGAAGGGGCTGCTCGAAGGGGTCGAGCTGCCGGCGCCCGAGCTCCCCGACTGGTTGGACATGGAGCCGGTGGCCGCGCTCGAAGCGGGTGACGAGCTCGACGACTTCACCCTCCCCGACCTCGACGGCACCGAGCGCTCCCTCTCCGACTACCGCGGCAAGCGGGTCCTGCTCGTCAACTGGAACCCGGGATGTGGCTTCTGCGTGGCCATCGTCGACGAGCTCGCAGCGCTGCACCCGCTCCTCACCGAGCACGACGTCGAGCTGCTCCTCGTCGCGATCGGCGATGCCGATGCGAACCGGGCGCTTCACGACGAGCACGGCCTCACCGCGCCGACCCTGCTGCGTGACGGCACCGAGGTGGATCCGTTCCGCGGCACTGGCACGCCGGCCGCGTACCTTCTCGAGGCTGACGGCACCCTCGCCGAAGCCATGTCGGTCGGCTCCGACCAGGTGCCGACCCTCGCCCGCGACCTCGCCGGGGTCGATCCCTCGACTCCCTACGGGGCGCTCGATGGGGGGAGCGCGGAAGACGACGACGTCGAGCTCGACGCGGACGAGGTACGCGGGAAGTACCTGCCCGCGCCCGGCGCGATGTGCGGTCCCGGTGGTGGTGCCGGCGCGTCGAACAGCACCGACTGGCAGGGTACGCGCGCGTACGCGTTGGGCGACCACCACGTCGGCATCCGCTACGACGACGTCGACACCGCGGCGGTGCTCGACCGCCTCTTCGACGGCGCCCGCGTGCACGACCGGCGCGTGCCCGACAACTACTCGGTCGCGCTCGGCGGCACGAAGACGACGCACGGCGCGGGCACGGCGCGCTCGCTGAAGCTTCTGGTGCACGGCAGCAGCCAACTCGTGCGCAGCCGCTCGGATGGCCGGGTGCTCAACGGTCTGCTCCAGTACCTGAGCGCCGACCTCGAACCCGCCGATCCGTCGCTGGCGCGCGTGAGCGCGACCGCGATGGTGCGCGACGGCGAAGCGGTGCTGCTCCCCGCCGGCCTCGTCGACTTCGTGAAGCAGCTCCAACCGCGCCTGGCGAGGATCGGCCTCTCGATCGTCGACACGCCCCGCACGATGCTCGACCTCCCGGCCCGGGAGCTCGTGGTTCCCGAGCCGTCCATCCCCTACGACGCGTCGGTCATCGCCGAGCTCGACGATGGCGTGGAGCTCGGCCGCGAGCTGCCCTGGATCCGCCCCGGTCGCTACCCGCTGCGCACCTGGTTGCTCACGCGAGGGACGGAACACCTCGGCGCCCTGAGCCCCGCGGTCGCGGTCACCGCCGCGCTGCCCACGCTGTTCGAGCTCGACGACCTCGTCGGCGCGGTCGAGCGCCTCGCGGATCTGTTCACCGACGTTCGACCGGTGGGCATCTGGTACGCGAACGCCGACGAGATGATCGAGCAGGTGCGCGCCGCCCTCGGCTGATCCGCTACGTCGGCGTCGAACCGGCTGAGCATCCCAGTGGATCGGGGCACAGTTCACGACTTGATACCGTCGCTCTCCGTGGACTGGGGGTATCAGGGCGCACGTCTCCGCGCGTTCGGCAAACGCCACGCGCCCGACAGAGTCCGCAGCTGGATCTGGGACTGGGAGTACCGCACCGGCAAGTGGGATCACATCGAGTCGAACGAGGGCGGGCTCGTCTACGACATGATCACCAAGCACTCCCACGGTGGTGGGCTTCTCGACCTTGCGTGCGGGAGCGGGACGGTGCGAATGGAGCTGCCGTCCGGAGCGCTGATCCGCTACGTCGGCGTCGACATCTCGACCAAGGCGATCGCTCGCGCCCGTCAACGGGCGGCGGGCGCGGTTCCGCTTCCGGAGGGAGAACGGTTCCTCGTCGGCAGCATCACCGACCCTGCCGTGCAACGAGAGGTCGGCGACGGCTTCGACGTCGTGCTCTTCAACGAGTGCATCTACTACTTCCCGCCCGACGACATCCCCGCGCTGGTACGGGCCTACGCGCAGAAGCTGCAACCGAGTGGCACCGTCATCGTGCGCATCCACGACCGGATGCGCTGGAGGGAACAGACGCAGGCCGTGCGCGACACGCTGGAGGTCGTCGACGAGCACAACGGCGAAGTGTCGACCACCCTCGTCGGAATCCAGTCGCGCTGAGCTGACCGCCAGCAGCGGTCAGCGCTGCCGGACGCGCTTTCAGGTCGAGGCACTCGGAGACGTCCAGTGATCTCCGGTCACGAGCGAGACGGTGACGGATCGGGTCAGCGTGGGCGCAGGAAGTGCTCGTCGACCGCGGCGAGCAGCTCAGCCGAAGAGCTCACCGCGACGACGGCCGCGCCCGAGAACCGGTCGAACCATCCTGCGTAGGCGTCGCAGTCGACCTCCCAACCCTGCTGGGCGAACACCACGTTGGTGCCGCCGAACCAACTCGCGAGGTACGAGCCTCCGCCCAGCACCGACACGAACCGCCGGCATCCGGCGTACACGCGCAGCTGGAGCTCGTTGAAGCTGAGGTCGGAGTGCTCGGCGTGCAACGACTGGATGGTGACGACCTCGGGGAACGCGTTCGTGACCGCCTCGATGTCGCCGACCTCGCGGGCCACGGCGTGGTCGCCGACGATGTCGACCTCGCGGGGACGGTTGTAGACGACGGTGTATGTCGGCGTGAGCCGCGCCAGCAGCTCGAGCAACGTGTCAGTGGGGATGGAGTTCACCGGCTGGTCGTGGCCGAGGTAGCGCTCGTCGCTCGTCTTGTTGCCCACGACCACCAGCGGCTTGGCCCACTCGAACCGGGCGTCGGCGAACACCTCGCCGTAGGGCGGCGGGCTCCAGCGACTCGTGTCGAGCAGGGCGGGGAACCCGTCGCCGTCGTAGTGCACGGCGCCGGTCTCGCCGACCGGGTACTCGGTGATCGGCACGTACCTACGCTCGGCGCCGCGCTCCAGGTGGCGGGGTGAGAAGTAGTAGAGGCAGCGGGTGTCGGCGGTCGAGACCGTGAACTCGAGCCGGCCCTGCTCGTGCAGCCAGTGCGCGTACGGCACCACCGCGAGCAGCTCGAACGCGAACTCGCCGAAGAACTGCGTGCCGTGCGCCAACTGCTCGTGACACGGGACGCCGGCCTCGTCGGCGAGCAGTTGCGGCAGCTCGAAGCCGTCGTGCGAGAAGCACGCGAACGTGTCGACCTGGTCGGCGCGCGCGGCACGCACCCACTGCGGAATGCGCAGGAACGCGGTGCGCCGCCACCCGCGCATCCGCCATGCGACGCGCACGTAGCGCCACGCGCGCGCGGGCGATGTGGCGATGCTCGCCCAGGCGGCCATCGCCCGTGCCACGTCGGCGAGCGTGGGCGCGTGCTCGAGTGCTTCGGGGGACAGATCCCACGCGACGACCTCGTCGTCGGAATCGGCCATGAGGTCGCGCGCGCAGCGACGCGACGGATCGGGGAACCGCTCGACGAAGACGATCCTCATCGCCGCGGTGCGCTCGGGAGCAGGGACCGGGCCAGCCGGCGGACGCGATGGTCGCGGACGCGCCCGATCGTCTCGCGCCGGGCCGTGGCCACGACCCGATCGGCGAGCCCCGGTGCCGGCGTCTTCGCGTTCCAGGCGAGGCGGACGAGTGGCTGTCCGTCATCGATCGCGCCCTGGCGCCGCTCCGCCACCGGGCGATCCAGGTACTGCCGGCGCGCCCGCTCGAGGACGGCGACCAGCTCGTCGATCGAGGCGTCGAACGAGTAGTCGTGGCGGGCGGTCAGCGCCCGGGCCCGCTTGATGCCATTCGAGGCTTCGGCGGCGAGGTCGGCGCGCAGCGCGTCGGTGTCGCCGTCGACCAGGTCGATGTTCACACCGAGGCGGACGAGCTCCTCGTAGCGGTACGCACCGCGACGACGGTCGGTGATGACGGGCAGGCCCGCGAGCAGGTAGGTCGAGAGCCGGTTGGGGATCGCGGCGCGGTCCTCGAGCGGGCGCCATGGATACGGGAGCCCGACGTAGGACCAGCCGGCGTCGTAGCGGGAGAACTCGTGGACCCACCGCGACTTCGCGGCCCGCACCTCGGCCCACGACGTGCCCGCGGGTTGCAACGACGGGTGCAGGTGCACGTACCGGCGCACGAGGTCGAGGTCGCTCGCCGAGCCGCGGCGCAGGACGTCGCGCACGATCAGCTCGGCGACGTCGTCGAAGCCGTTGCCGTACACGTGGAGGTGGATACCGCGGCGCGCGAGGGCGACGGTGTCGATGTTGAACGGCCGCCCCGCGCACACGGTGTGCAGCTCGCCCGATCGCGCCGAGAGCGGCTCGGCGACGTCGTCGCCCATGAACGCCGCGCCCGGTCGATCACCGTCGAGAAAGGCGTGCACCGCGCCGGCGTCGAACAGGTCGAGACCGAATCCGCCGTCGGGCACCGGTGTGGTCCACAACGTCAACAGCTCACGGTTGCAGAAGACGTGCCCGTCGAGCGCCCGGACCACGGGCCCGTCAAGGGTGTGCACGTCGAAGCCCCAGTGGAAGACGATCGGCACGTCGATGGTGCCGCGCGCCCGCTCTGCGAGCAGCACGCGGAGCAGCGTCCACACGCCGTGCTCGACGCCGTCGGCCGCGGGAGCCCACAACGGTTCGTCATAGACCTGGAACAGCGCGTAGACGCAGTCGACGTCGTGCTCGGCGACGACGCGTGCCGCGTCGGCGGGCGTGATCCGTTCCACGCAGCCGTCGAGGGCGGGGTAGGGGCCCTGGTCCCAGGCCATGCTGCGTGCCCAGCAACCCCACAGCCGGTGGCCGCGTTCCGCGAGACTACGGATGCGCTCGGGGTTCCACGAGAGCGCACCGACCAGCAAGATCCGCAAGCCCGGAGGGTAGCTGCGCCTCATGGACGTCGTGATCATCGGTGCCGGCTTCACCGGTGCCAGCGCGGCGTGGATGCTCCGTGAACACCTCGACGCCAGGGTGACCGTCCTCGAGCAGGGCGAGCATCCCGGCGGGA
Organism: Acidimicrobiia bacterium; assembly: GCA_035763625.1. GTDB lineage: Bacteria > Actinomycetota > Acidimicrobiia > IMCC26256 > DASPTH01 > DASUAS01. Next base: position 4,489 of record DASUAS010000457.1, on the reverse strand, counting down.
TGCTGCGGACCCTCGCCACCGACGACGGGGTGCCGTTCGAGTACGGCCCGCGGGTGGTCAGCGTGTTCCGCGGGACCGCCGCCGCGCTCGACTTCGTGCGCGGCTTCGTCGACCTCGAACCGCGTGACGTGTATCAGGGCACGCGCCTGCGCCCCGAGTACCCCGTCATCCCGTTCCCGGTCGACCTGGAGAGCCTCTCGCGCCTGCCGTGCGGCGACCAGATCCAATGGGAGCTGGCCGAGCGGCGCGCCGCGGCGGCGCCGCCGGGCGAGCGCGATCTGCGCGACTACCTGGAGTCGACGGTGGGGCCCACGCTCACCGGTCTCGCCTTCGAGGGCTTCAACCTCAAGTTCTGGGGCCGTCGCCTCGAGGACATGCCCGCGGCGTGGGGGAAGCTCCGCCGCCTGGAGCGGGTGGCGGAACATGGCGACTTCCGCCTCCCGAGCACCGCGCCGCACTACTACCCGGCCGGCGGGTTCAACCCGTTGTTCGAGCGGTTGCTCGCGGGGATCGACGTGAGGCGCGGAGTGAGGGCGGAGGGCATCGACACCACCGAGCGGCAGGCGACGGTGCACACCGACTGCGGCGACTTCACCGCCGACGTCGTGCTCGCCACCGGCCCGCTCGACGAGATGCTCGGGTACCGCTTCGGCCCGCTGGAGTGGCGCGGCTACCGGATCGAGACCGAGGTGGTCGACGCGGGGTCGGGGCCGCGCCTCGGGCGCGCGCCCGACGGCATCCCGTTCTCGTGGGTGTACACGCCGTGGGCCGGCACTCCTGTCGCCCGCACCACCGACTTCGGCGTGATCCACCACGGCGCGGACGCGGCGGGTGACCAACCGGCGGTGGTGTTGCGCGAGATCGTCGACGACCGCGTGCGCATGTACCCGGTGTGGTGGGAGGACGAGCGCTTCTACCGCTACCTCGACCATGCCACCGCGACGCCGCGGGTGATCCCGCTCGGTCGTCTCGGTCTCTACAAGTACGTCACCATCGACACGACCTACGAGATGGTCCGGCGGCTGCTCGACCATCTGGAGCGCTACCTCGCGGCCGACGCGTCGGGCCGGTTCGAGATCCTGCGCGAGGTGCGCGGCGACTGGGACAACTGACGCGCCGGTGCGCGCGCCTCGCGGGATCAGTGCAGCGAGAGGCGCTTCAGGTCGAGGTAGTCGGTGACGTCGAGCGCGGCCATGAGCTCGCCCATCATCGCCTCGGCGTCGGCCGGCATGGGCTTCGACTCGTTCGTTCGCGCCTCGGCCTCGGAGGAGAAGTAGACCGCGTCGGTGTAGCCGTCGCCGTCGTCGTGGATGGCGACGACCTCGCCGATCACGTCGGGACGGGCGGCGCCGAGCACCCGCTCCGCTTCCGCACTGCGGGCGAACACGGCGTCGGCCTTGGCCTGGTCCTTGATGCGACCCTGCATGACCTGCACGAACCCGGCGTCGTCCTTGCCCCCGCCGAAGAGCGTCTCGATCCGCGAGCAGTCGTGGACGGTGACGTCCTTCGTGAGCTTCTCCATCTCGGCCCACCACTCGCCCTGTTCGGCGCGGTCGCTGTTGGCGCGCGCCGCGTCGGCCGACTCGAAGCGCGCCAGCACCACGAAGCGGTCGTCGTCGGTGAATCCCATCGTCGTACCGAGGTACCCGACCGCGCCCGGGCGCAGCTCCGCCTGCCAGCGGTCGACCTGGCGCTGCATCGCCTCGACGTCGGTCGCGGTCCCGCTGATCACCTGGATGAACATGCCGGCTCCTTCCGTCGCTGCCCGTTGTGCCGGACACCACTTCACACCACCACGACGCTCGTCGCCACCGGTGTGGCGAACGGGTGCCCACGGGCCTCATTCCCGGTCGGGTCCACCCGACGGCTCCGGCGTCGCCGGCGGATCCGGATCGGCGCCCGGCACCGAGCTGCGCTGGTACGTGGTCACCGACGCCCGCCCCATCACCAGCGTCGCCGCCACCGCCGCGAGCAGGCCGGGGACGATGAACCCCGGCTTGCCGGTGGCCTCGGCGACGAACATGACCGCGGCCAGCGGCACGCGGTAGCCGGCGCCGAGGAACGCGGCGACGCCGATGACGACGAACAGCGTGGTGTTGGCGTCACCCACGACCTCGACCGCGGCGCGCCCGAGCAGCGCGCCCGCGACCACCAGGGGGACGAAGAGCCCACCCACGCCGCTGGCGGCGACGGTGGTGGCGGTGGCGACGCAGCGCACGACGAGCACGGCGACGAGCAGCCACAGCGCCCGGTCGGGGGCGAGCGCCCAGTTGATCGTCTGGTAGCCGACGCCGATCGCGATCGGCCGGTCGGTGAGCGCCCACGTGATGCCGAACAGCCCGGCGAGCACGAGCCCGGCGCTGACGATGCGCAGCCACGGACCGGTGTTGTCGGCCAGCCGCTTGCCCGTCACGAGCAGGAACGCAAAGCCACGCGCGCCGAGGCCGGCGGCAACCCCGAGCGCGAGCGCGCCCGCGAGGTCGGCGAACGACAGCGGGGGCGGCGAACCGTGCGCCGCGAACAACGGCGTCGTGCCCTGCACGAACACGAAAGCGAGGTAGCCCACTGCCGACGCCACCAGCGCGGGGAGCAGCATGCGGCGGGCGAAGTCCTCCTTGTAGGGGACCTCCAACGCGAACAGCGCGCCGGTGGCGGGCGCCTTGAAGATCGCGGCGACGCCGGCGGCCGCGCCCGCGACCATCAGCACCTGGCGGGTGCTCCCGGCGGTGAAGCGCGGGAACCGCCGCTGCAGGAACGACCCGACCCAGGCGCCGTAGTACAGCGAACCGCCCTCGAGGCCCATGGCACCGCCGAACCCGGCCGTGGTGATGGCGGCGAGCGCTCGGCCCGGCAGCTCGTGCATCGCGAGCGGTTGCCGAGGGTCGTGGAACGCCTTGAGGTACAGGTCGGTGGTGCCCGAGTCGCGCGAGCGGGCGACGTGGCGCAACGCCAACCACGAGAGCACCAGCCCGAGGAGCGGCATCCACGCCAGCACCCACGGTGACAGCTCGAAGAGGTGGTCGAGCAGGACGTCGACCACGATCCAGTCGAACGCGGCGACCACGAACCCCGTGATCAGGCCGGTGACCGCGGCGAGCACGATCACCTCGTGCGATCGCCGCGCGAAAGCGCGGAACCGGCGCGTCGTCTCGCCCGGACTCACGTGTCTCCGTTCGGGTCGCCGCTTCGCGTCGTGTCGCTGGTGAACCACGCGGTGTCGGCGGGCTCGTCGGCCGCTTCACCGAGCTCGTGCAGCGCGTGCACGGTGGCGGTGCGCTCGCGCGCGGGGATGTTGGCGACGATGGACGCGATCTCGGTGCGGCGCCGCGCGGTCACCGCGTCGACCAGCCGCCGTCCTTTCGGCGTGAGCCGGATCGAGACCTCCCGCCGGTTCGCCGGCGACTCGCCCCGGTGCACGAGCCGCTTCGCCGCCAGGCGGTCGCAGAGGCGGGTCACCGTCGACGGGTGGACGGCCAGCGCCTCGGCCAGCTCGCTGGGGCGCACGGGCCCGCGGCTGGCCAGCACGACCAGCGCCCGGTACTGGGGGAGCGTCACGTCGTGCTCGACCGCGGCCAACGACCGGGCAGCGACCGCGACCAGCACCCGGGAGGCCCGCAGCACGGCCTCGACCACCTGGTCGTCGGAGACTTGCACCATGCAAGTATTGCACGGACCAATGTAACGTGGGGCCCGTGACCAGGACTGCAGCTTCGTGACCAGCGTCGTGACGGTCGTGTCGGTGAACGTGGGTGGGGTGCGGACGGTCGAGTGGTACGGCCGCGCCGTCACCACCGGGATCTGGAAGGTCCCCGTCGACGGCCGGGTCGCGGTGCGGGGCGTCAACCTCGACGGCGACGACCAGGCCGACCGGCGCGTGCACGGCGGGCCCGACAAGGCGGTCTACGCGTATGCCGTCGAGGACTACGCCTGGTGGTCGGAGCAGCTCGGCCGCGAGCTGGGTCCGGCCACCTTCGGCGAGAACCTGACCATGGAGGGCGTCGACCTCGGCAAGCTGGTGATCGGGACCCGCTGGCGGGTCGGCAGCACCGAGCTCGAGGTCGCGCAACCACGCATCCCCTGCTTCAAGCTCGGCCTCCGCATGGGCGACGCCGGCTTCGTCGACCGCTTCGGCGACGCGGCGCGCTTCGGCGCCTACTTCCGCATCGTGCGCGAGGGCGACGTCGGCGCCGGTGACGAGATCGAGATGAGCCCGCGGGCGGACGGCATCACCGTGACCGAGCTGGGACGCGCGCTGCACACCACCGACGTCGACGTCCTCGATCGCATCGCCCGTGATCCCGCGGTGCCGGAGAGCTGGCGCGACTGGGCGGCACGCCGGCGGGTGCGTCAGTGACGGGCGGTGTCCAACCCGTCGACGACGCGGGCGAGCACCGCGCGCGGCTCGTCGACGGTGGTGACGGTGAACGAGTCGACCACGTGGCCACCCTGCATGCGGGCGACCTCTTCCACCCACTGGCGCGCGTGCACA
>DASUAS010000456.1:0-4126 GCA_035763625.1 Acidimicrobiia bacterium | reverse complement strand
CGTCGCATCGCCCCCAGGTAGCCACGCGCGAGCGAGACGTGATCGGCGGTGTCGAGCGCGGCCTCCGTGATGCCGAGGAGATCACCGAGTGCCGTGTTGTCCGCGCCGTCCGCCGCCACGCCGCCTCCTCACGCGCTCACGCGCTCACGTGCCCATCCTCGCGCCGGAGCGACCGCCCGCGCGTCGGGACGGCTACGCGACGATGACGTTCGGGCGGTCGAAGCCCTGGGCCTCGCAGAGCGCGTAGTACGCGGCGAGCGCACCGGCGCCGTCGGCCACCGACTCGATGCTGCCGTCGGCGGCGAGGTTGAGGTTCACGCCGTACATGTGGAACCACACCTGCGTCTCGTCCTCGATGCAGGTGAGCGTGTGCACGGAGCCGGCGGGCTCGTAGAGGAACGACCCGGCCCGGTTCACGTAGTCGTACTCCGCGTACTTCCACGCCCCTGACACCGTGTAGCCCCAGACCGGACCGGTGTGGCGGTGCTTCTGCACCGCGTAGCCGGCCTGGAAGATGTTCTCGACGATCCAGAGGCCTTCCTTCTCGTCGACGTGGAGGACCTTGAGCTTGTTGCCGTCGCCGATCTCGACGAAGGGCAGGTCGTCGCGGCCCACGTGCAGCGCCTCGGGGGCACCCATCTGGGCCGTCGTTGATGCGGTCGGTGCCATGGCGGAGTCTCCTGTGCGGTGGTCGGGGCGATCGGTCAGAAGTCGAACGAATAGGTGATGTCGGATCGGTCGCGGGCGCCGAGCGTCCAGCCCGCTTCGAACCCGAATCCTCGCGCGGGATCGAACTCGACGGTGACCGACCAGTCGAAGGCGCACACCCGGGCCGCGATCAGCCAGCGCCCGTCGCGGCCCTCGCTCCGCCGTTCGAACCGGTCGACGTAGCGGAGCCCGAGGACCATGTCGGTCTGCTGCCCCTCGGCATCGGGCCGAGACACGTGGTGGGCCACGCAGTAGGTGTCGACCCGCGCGCGGTCACCGCCATCGTTCGACGAAGACGTCCGGATCCGGGGCGGCCCGATGAAGTGCATGGTCGCCTGGAAGTGCGGCAACGTGTCGACGACCCACTGCGCGAACTCGGTGCCGGTGCCGCGGAACACGTTGTGGTCGTCGGTGCCGTCGGGGTGGTAGCACGATGCCATCAGCTCGCGGTCGAGCCGGTCGGTGCCCCGGGCAAGGTCCTTGACGACGTCGGTGATCTCCTCGCGTGCGAGCAGGTCGTCGAGTGTGAGACCACCCGCGCGGAGATCAGCCATCCAGCGGGCCGATCCCCATGAACTCCTCGAGCGTGCGGTGCAGGTTCACCAGTCGACACTCCTCGGTGGGCGACACGGTGAGGTGGGTGAGGCCGGGCTGGTGCAGGCCGCGCTGCGTGCGCGCGAAGTTGCGGACGTCCTGGTTGATGACGAGGCCGAACGGCGGCTCGGCGTCGGCCGGCAGCTCCATGTCGAACGGCTTCGTGCACGGCACTTCGGATGGCGTGTCGGCGGACTGCACGCGCGTGAACGCGAACATGTCCATGTACGCCTCCTCGACGTGCGTGCCGGGACGGGCGCGCACCACCGACAGCATGTCGGCGAACACGAGCACCGTGATGCTCGGGAACAGGTTGTACTGCTCCATGTCGAGCACGTGGTGGTCGTCGTAGTCCGACAGGTCGATGTCCTTCGCCGCGTTCACGTCGCGCACCATCCGGGCCAACATCCCGCGCAGCGTGTCACCCTCCGGGATGGGCGGCATGGGCGACGTGCTGTCCTCCACGCCGATGCGTCCGCCCATCACCTCGACGAACGACGCGAAGACGTCCTCGTCGGCGCCGGGACGCCCCTGGCGCGGTGAGGGCAGCCCGTACGACTGCACCAGCCGACCGTGGCGGTGCCAGGTGATCTGCGGACCGTTCACGTCGTCGGCCATGCCGAGCATCTCCCGGTGGATGCCCTGCACGTGGTACGTCTCGCTGAAGCCCTCGATGAGCGTCTTCCAGTTGCAGTCGGCGCGCACCGAGATCACGGCCTGGCAGCGGAACTCGTCGAGGTTCGCCCACGCGGTCTCGGCCGGGACCGGAGCGAGGTACTCGTCGAGCGGCTCGGCGTCGCGGTCGAGGTTCACGAACACCATCGGTCCCCACGTGCCGACCTGCACGTCGAGGAGCGGGTAGTCGTCGTTGAGGACGCCGAACTCCCGCCGCGAGGGCACCTCGCGCAGCCGACCGTCGAGTCCCCAGGTCCAGCGGTGGAAGGGGCAGCGGATCTCCGAGATCCCCGCGCCGGAACCGCTGCAGAGCTCGCTCCCGCGGTGCAGGCACACGTTCTGGAACGCGCGCAGCACGCCGTCGTCGCCGCGGACGATGAGCACCGAGTAGCGGCCCACGCGGTACTCGTGCCAGTCGCCCGGGTTGGCGACGTGGTCGACGGTGCACGCGAGCTGCCACGCCTTCGGCCACACGTCGCTCATCTCGCGTTCGAAGAACTCGGTCGAGATGTAGCGCGAGACGGGGAGCTTCACCGCAGTGACGCGCTCCTTCCCGGTGGGTTGCTGCAGGAGGACGTCGCCCCCCGTCGACACGTCGGACGCCGTCATCGCATCCCCCTCACGAGCTGGCCGGGGCGGGCGCCGGTCTCTTCGCCGTCGCGCATGGTCTCCTCACCGGCCACGAACGTGTGCTCGTAGCCGTCGGCGCGCTGGATGAGCCGGCGGGCACCGCCGGGCAGGTCGTGCACCAGCTCGGGTAGCTGGAGGGTGAGCCCGTCGAAGTCGATCACGTTGAGGTCGGCACGGTAGCCGGGCGCGACCACACCGCGGTCGCCGAGTCCGTACACCGCCGCCGTGTCGCGCGTCTGCTTCTGCACGACCAGCTCGAGTGGGAGCCGATCGCCGCGTTCGCGGTCGCGCGCCCAGTGGGTGAGCATGAACGTCGGGATCGACGCGTCGCAGATGGCGCCGCAGTGCGCGCCACCGTCGGAGAGGCCGAGCACCGCGTTCGGGTGCAGGATCATCTCGCGCATGTCGTCGAGGTTGCCGTAGCTGTAGCCGAGCAGCGCCTTCATGACGAGCTCGCGACCGTCGTGGCCGAGCATCACGTCGTAGAGCACGGCCTCGGGGTCGCGCTGCTCGCGCGCGGCCATGGCCGCGATGCTGCGCTCGGGCGACGGCTCGTAGTCGGGCGGCTCGCCGATCGGGAACATGCGGTCGAGGCCGGTGCCGATGACCTGGTCGAACGGCGTGGGCGGCGAGGTCTCCGAGAGGATGGCCTCGCGGATCTCCGGCTTGCGCAGCTCCACCACCCGCTCGGCCAGCGGCAGGTGCGCCACCTTCTGGTAGGTGGAACGGGTGAGGAACGGGTGGAACGTCTGGAACCCGATGAGCAGGTTGGTGGGCCGACCGGCGACCTGGCCGCGGAGGTCGGAGCCGTCGGCGTTGGCCTCCTGCGCCAGGCGGAGGACGTCGCGCCACTGGTCGGGGGCGAGGTTGTGCTGCGAGAGCGCGAAGCTCACCGGCCGGCCGATCGCCGCCGAGAGCTTGCGCATCCACGCCACCTCCTTCTCGGGGGCGGAGAGGTCCTCGCCCATCACGCCCGCGGGCGCGAGCTCGAACAGTCCGGTGCCGAGCTCGCCCAGCACCTGACCGATGCCGAAGAGCTCGTCCTCGGCCGCGAACGTGCCGGGCACCGGTTCGCCGTCGACCGCCCGATGCATCAGCGTGCGCGACGTCGAGAAGCCGAGCGCGCCGGCCCGGATGCCCTCGCGCACGAGCGCGGCCATGGCCGCGATGTCGTCGGCGGTGGCGGCCTCGTTCTTCGCGCCGCGCTCGCCCATCACGTACGCCCGCACCGCGCCGTGCGGGACCTGCGTGCCGACGTCGATCAGGCGCGGCATCGCGTCGAGCGCGTCGAGGTACTCGGGGAACGTCTCCCAGCCCCACGTGATGCCCTCGTTGAGCGCGGTCCCGGGGATGTCCTCCACGCCCTCCATCAGCTGGATCAGCCAGTCCTCGGTGCCTGGCCGTACCGGCGCGAAGCCCACCCCGCAGTTGCCCATGACCACCGTGGTGACGCCGTGCCAGCACGACGGCGACAGCAGTGGGTCCCACGTGACCTGGCCGTCGTAGTGGGTGTGCAGGT
>DASUAS010000455.1:0-12775 GCA_035763625.1 Acidimicrobiia bacterium | reverse complement strand
CTCGAATCCGTAGTGTCCGTCGAGAGGATGCAGCCCGTCGAGAGGATGCAGCCCGTCGAGAGGAAGCAGCCCGTCGAGAGGATGCAGCCCGTCGAGAGGATGCAGCCCGTCGAGAGGATGCAGCCATGGCCGTCCACAGTCACACCGCGTCGGTCGGGACACCCGCGCCCGACTTCACGCTGACCGATCAACACGGGTCCGAGGTGCACCTCGCCGACGTCGTGGCCACGGGCCCGGTCGTGCTGGTGTTCCTCCGGGGGTTTGGTTGACCGTTCTGCCGTCGGCACCTCTCGCAGTTGCGAGAAGACTTCGACCGGTTCAGCCACGCGGGCGCGACGATCCTCGCGGTCGCGCCCGACAGCGCGGAGGGCGTGGCCCGCTTCGTGCGCGACAACGAGTACCCGTTCGCGCTGCTCGCTGACGACGACCATGCCGTCTTCGACGCCTACGACGTCGTGAACAAGTTGACGAGCCTGGGGCAACGCCCCGCGGTCTTCGTCGTCGATCGCGACGGGATCATCCGGCTCGACGCCATCGGCACGCAGCAGTGGCAGATCGCGTCGAACGACGAGGTGCTCGCACTCATCGCGTCGCTGTGAGTCGACTCTGCGCCAGACTGGCGGACGTCCACGCTCCCTCCCGAGCCTCGACCCGCCAAGGAGACCGCGATGCCGGTGCACGACGTCGACATGAGCATCCCGACCACGAAGGTCGTCCTGCACGCGGACGTCGTGTTCGAGGTGCGCTCCGATGGCGACAAGCTCGGTGAGCTGCGCGTGAGCAAGGGCACGATCGACTGGGTGCCCGCCAACGCCAAGATCCCGATCCGACTCACGTGGGAGCAGTTCGACCGCTACCTGCGCGACCATGGCTGAGGGTCGCGGTGGTCGCGGTGGTCGCGGTGGTCGCGGTGGTCGGCGTGGTCGTCGCCGCGGTCAGGCTCTGAGGAGCCGCTGACCGCCCCCGGGTTGTCCCACACCCGCGTCAGACTGCGTGGCCTGAGCAGTGTCGTTCGATCGGGTTCGATCGGGTTCGGTCGGGTTCGATCGGGGAGGAGTCCGGGTGGGGTCGTTCCGCTTCTTCCGTCGGGTGAAGGTCCTGCCCGGCGTGACCATGAACCTCAGCAAGTCGGGTCCGAGCTTCTCGCTCGGCGTGCGGGGCGCGCACGTGACGATGGGCCGGCGCGGCGTGCGCAAGACCGTCGGGATCCCGGGCACCGGGATCTTCTACACGTCGCGAGGCGGACATCACACCGGTGTGCACTCGGTCCCGCCCTCGACCGGCCCTGTCGGGAGCCGGCAGTAGCTCGGAATCTCGGATCGGCCCTTGCACCCCGAACAGGCGTTCGTATAAGCTGACGTCAGCTTCCCCGGCTCGATGGTCGTCCTCGTCTGGGAAGTGCGATGTTCGAAGTCCTCCAAGATGTGCTCCGGCAGGTGCGTGAGCTGCTTGCCGAGCTCGAACCCGACCGGTTCGACGGCGCAGGCGCGCGCTCGCTGGTGGAGGCGTTCGGTGAGCTCGAGCGGCTGGGCGCGGCGGGCAAGTCGCTGGCGGCCCGGCAGGTGGTGGCCACCGGTTCCTGGAAGCAGGACGGCGCGCACCACCACGCGGCGGATTGGTTGGCGGCCATCACGGGCGCCACCGTCGGCGCGGCGCGCGCGACGTTGGAGACGTCGTCCAGGTTGGCGTCGTTGCCGTCGACGGAGGCGGCGCTGCGGGCGGGAGCGTTGTCGGTTGCGCAGGTCGACGCCATCGCCGACGCCGCGTCGGTCGATCCGGGCGCCGAGCTCGACCTCTTGGAGCGCTCGGAGCACGACGGCGTCCGTGGGCTGCGCAACGCGTGCGCCCGGGTCAAGGCGGCCGCGTGTGTCGACGAGGATGCGCGCTACGAGCGGATCCGTGCCGCACGGTCGTTTCGGTCGTGGACCGATGTCGACGGCGCGGGTCGCATCGACATCCGTGGTCCGGTCGACGCCACTTCAAGGATTCTCGAGGCGATGGCGCCGTTCGAGAAGGAGTTGTTCGAACACGCACGGTGCGAGGGTCGTGAGGAACGCCACGATGCCCTCGCATTCGACGCACTGGTCGCGTGTGCGACCGCGCCGACCGCGCCGGTCGCGAGCCGCGGCAAGCCGGGCAGCACGGTCGGCGTCGTACGCATCGACCATCGCGCGCTGCTACGGGGCTCGACGGTGCCGGGAGAGGTGTGCGAGATCGTCGGGCGGGGTCCGATCCCGGTCTCGGTCGCGTCGCAACTGCTCGAAGACGCGTTCCTCAAGGCGGTCGTGGTCGACGGCACCGACGTGCTCAGCGTGTCCCACCTGGGTCGCAGGATCTCCGATCGGCTGCGCACCGCAGTGGAAGAGCTGCACCCCGAGTGCGACATCGAGGGCTGCCACGTCAGTGTGAACCTCGAGATCGACCACAACCAACCGGTCGAGGAGCTCGGCAAGACCGAGCTGTGCAACCTCGGGCGGCTGTGTCTGCACCACCATCACCACAAGCATCGCCACCGATTGCGACTCGTCGGTCCACCCGGTCGCATGCGGTTCGTCCCCGCGCCGTTCTACTGACCAGGGGAGAGGACGCTCGCGGTCGATGGAGCGATCTTCCCCTCGACCGCTCGAGATCGAAGGGGAGACGATGGTCGTCGACGAACGCAACCGCCTGCAGCTCGCCGAGGCCGCCGCTCCCACCCCCGTCTCCGTCTCGTCCCCGAGCGGGCCGGGGTGCTCGACGAGCGCGCCCCGACCCTCCCCGCCGCGACCGTTGCGGACTTGCTCGGGCCCGTCGACGCCGCTCGGGTCAGAGCTGCACGGTCACCCGGAGGAACGTCGCCGGGATGACGGTGGCGTCGTCGGTCGGGCTCGTGTTCTGGGCGCGGAACAGCGCTTCGAGGTCACGCCACAGATCGTCGCCGCGTCCGTTCGCCTCGGCGGCGGCGAACGCGTTCATCGTCGGCCCGTAGTACGCGCGGAACTGGCCCAGGTACTGCGCGGGCGTCACCGGTGCGACGAACGTGTAGGTGTCGCGCTCGCACGAGATGTGTCGCGCGGGCACACCGGCGGCCGCGAAGCGCTCCACGACGTTCTGCTCGACGCCCCACGTCACCGGGCTCACGAAACCCTCGGGCGCCGGGGGTGAGTAGGCCGCGCTGATGCGCAGGAGCTGCGCGACGAAGGTCGGGTCGCCGGGGATCCAGTTGCCCATGACGATCCGGCCGCCGGGGCGGGTGACCCGCACCATCTCCTTGGCGACATCGACCGGGTTCGGCGCGAACATCGCGCCGAAGATGCTCACCACGAGGTCGAACGACTCGTCCTCGACGCAGTAGAGGTCGCTGGCGTCGCCTTCCTGGAACCGAACGTTCGTGAGGCCTTCCGCCGCGGCACGCCGGTTGCCCGCCTCCACCAGGTTGCTGGCGATGTCGACGCCGAGGACGTCGGCGCCGAGGCGCGCGGCCGGCAGCGCGGTCGTGCCGTCACCGCAGCCCAGGTCGAGCACCTCGAGGCCGTTGGTGATGTCGAGCGACTTGACCAGCGCCTCGCCGCTCTCGCGCATGCTCTCGGCGATGCGGGTGAAGTCGCCCTGTTCCCACAGGTCCTTGTTCGCGTTCATGTCGTGCTCCTCGGTGCGGCGGGCTCAGGCGAGCGGCGCGGCGGTCGTGGGGTCGATGGTGGTGTGGACGAGCTCGATCGCGTCGCAGGGAAAGCCACCCCGGCGGGCGTGCTCGCGGACGAGCGCGGCGTCGGCGGCGTAGTAGACGCACGTGATCTTGTCGTCGCTCACGTAGCTGGTGACCCACTGGATCGTCGGCCCCATCTCCTGGAGCACCGTGTTCGACTGCTCGGCGATCGCCCGCAACGCGGTCTCGTCCATCTGACCCGCGCCGGGCACGGTGCGCTCGATGACGTACTTCGGCATGTCGTCCTCCTTGGGTTGGCGTCCTTTGGGCTGGCGTCGTGATCGAACGTACGGATCGCCGGGTCGCCGGTCATGAGGCATTCACCCCATCCGATGGGGGCGCTGTACCGTCGGCAGATGTCGGATTCGGGGGTTCGACTCAACGAGCTGCTGATGGCGCTGTCGCTCGCCACCGACCTCGGCTTCGGCCAGCCGGCGGAGCACATGGTCCGCTCGGCGCGGCTGAGCCTGCGATTGGGTGAACGGCTCGGCTTCGACGACGCCGATCTCGCCGTGCTCTACGACGTCGGCATCCTCACCTACGTCGGATGCCCGGTGTACGGCAACGAGGCCGCCGCGCTGTTCGGCGACGACATCGACTTCCGGGCCGAGGCGCTCCAGACCGACCTCGCCGGATTCCAGGCGATGATGTTCATGCTGCGACGCGCCGGCTCCGACGGGTCGCCCGCGCATCGCGCGGTGCAGCGCACGCGGCTCATGGCGAGCGGCGGCAAGGCAGTGGTGCAGCAGATGGCCAACCACTGCTCGGCCGCGGGCGTGCTCGCCGATCGCCTCGGGTTCGACGACGACGTGCGCGCCGGCATCGAGCAGGCGTACACGCGGTGGGACGGCAAGGGCGTTCCCGCCGATCTGCAGGGTGACTCGCTGTCCCTGGCGGCACGCGTGTCACACGTGGCGGAGGCGTGTGAGGTGCTGCATCGCCTCGGTGGCGTCGACGCCGCCGTCGACATGGTGCGCGCGCGACGCGGCACGCACTTCGACCCGACGATCGCCGATGCCGCGTGTGCCGATCCCGACGCGCTGTTCGACGGCATCGACGTGGAGGCGGCCGACGAGTTCCTCGACGCCGAACCGATCGCCCGTCCGCGCCTCACCGACGACGAGCTCGACCGCACGCTCGAGGCCATGGGCGACTTCTGCGACCTGCGTTGCCCCTACTTCGCCGGTCACAGCCGCGGCACCGCCGACCTGGTCGAGGTCGCGGGCGCGATGTTGGCGCTCGACGCCGACGAGGCGCGACTCGTGCGGCGGGCCGCGCTCGTGCACGACCTCGGTCGCTTCGGCGTGCCGGGCACCGTCTGGGACAAGCCCGGGCCGCTCAGCGCGACCGACGAGGAGCGCATGCGGCTGCACGTGTACTACGTCGAGCGCATCTTCCACCGGCCCGATCCGCTGCGGCGCATCGGCCTGCTGGCGGCGACGCACCACGAGCGGATGGACGGGTCGGGCTACCACCGCGGCGTGGGTGGTTCGATGCTGTCGCGGCCGGCGCGCCTCCTCGCCGCCGCCGACGCGTACCACGCGATGCTGCAGCCGCGTCCGCACCGCGACGCGCGCACGCCGGACGACGCCGCCCGCGAGCTGCGAGGTGACGTCGACGCCGGCCGGCTCGACGGCGACGCGGTCGATGCGGTGCTCAACGCCGCCGGCCACAACGCGACGCGGGCGCGAGCCAGTGCCGGTCCTGCGGGTCTCACCGCGCGCGAGGCCGACGTGCTCGGCCTGCTCGCGCAGGGCTGTTCCAACAAGGCGATCGCGTCGACGCTCGGCATCAGCGCCAAGACCGTCGGCAACCACGTCGAGCACGTCTACACGAAGCTGGGTGTCACCAACCGTGCCGGTGCCGCGCTGCGCGCGATGGAGCTGGGGATCGTCGGTTCGAGCCCGGTCGTCGCCTGACCGGGGCCGTCACATCTGCGAGGACGAGCTCTGCGTGTTGTCCGTTCCCATGTTCGGGCAGTGCGCGCTGCTGTGACCCTGACCGCCGCCCGCGTTCGGCGTGGTGGTCGAGGGCGACGACGAGCTGCTCTGCGCGTAGTCCGTCACGGCGTCGACAGACGCGAGTGTGCACCTTCGCGGGGCGTCGGCGAGCTGTGAGGTCGCTGGCGATGCCGGCAGATGGCGACTTCGCTACAGATCTGCGCCCGAGGAACCGACAACTGTCGTCGCGGACCACGACAGCGGGAGGAGAGCGGGTGTCGGTCGTCGAAGGGCTCGCAGCGCCGCGCGAGTCAGCCGGGTGGTGCGCCCGTTACCGAATCGGCGACGAAGGTGCCTGGTCGGAGTGCCGGTTGCTCGACATCTCGCTCACCGGCGCCGCCGTCGAGCTCTCCGGTGACGTCGACGACGGCCCGGTCGGCGAGCTCCCGCTCCTGCTGCAGATCGACAGCATCGCCGACGACGAGGTCGCGATCACGATCCGCGCCACGATCCGCCGCCTCGAACACCGCGCCACCCGTGGCCACGTCGCCGAGATCGAGTTCAGCGGGCGGCGGGAGGAACGGATCCTCCTGCACCTGCTCGTGCGTCTGCACGAGCTCGTCTGACTCGACGGGGATCAACGCGCGAGCGCGTCCTGGAGCCGCGTGCCCGAGCTCTCGACCGCGTGCTCGAGCTCGGTCTGGATGCTGATCTGCGCGTCGTGGTTGTACGAGTACACCGCGACGCCGCGACCGACGCGGATCACGAGGTTGCCGAACGCCAGCGTCGTCTGCGACCCGTCGGATTCGGTGATCGCCACCGGTCCCTCGTACGCGATCGCCTGGTCACCCGCAGTGACGTCGCTCACCTTCTTGATGTCGGCCTTCGCCTTCCCGCCCGCCTGCTGCGCGATCTTGCCGACCAGCTGCCCAAAGCACGCGGGGACACCCGTGGCCGCGTAGGCATCGACCGCGGCCTTGGCCTTCGCCGCGGTGGGGAAGACCGTCACCGTGTTGTCGACGAGGGTCTGACCTTGGCTGAAGTCGTCCGACTTCACCTCGGTGTTCGTGTCGGTCGCGTGCATGAACGCGACCACCTTCTTGCACGCGGGGATCTTGGCCGCGAGCTTCTGCGTCTTCGCGTCGGACGACGTGTCGCGCGCCGACTGCGTGTAGGAAGCGGGCAGATCACCCGCGACCAGCACCCCGGCGGTCGCGATCTGCTTGTCGGTCGCGGTCCCGGTCGATGCCGCGCCGGCGGCGGGAGCCACGACCCCGGTCAGGACCGCCGCGCCGACACCCACCATGATCGTCCGCCCCACGATCGTTCGCCATCCACGCATCCGAGCAATGTAGGTGGGTGCGCCGCGGGAACGTGGCCTCCGCGCTCGAGCTCGTCGGAGGCACCATGACCTCAGTTCCCGAGTCGGTGGCACCGAGGCGGGCGCAGGGCGCGATGGCACAGCTCACCCACGACGAGCTGGTCGCCTCGCAGCAGCACACGTTCGCCACGCGGCGGCGGCGATGTGCAAACCCCGCTTCTGACCGGACGCGCGCGTCAGCGGTTGCGTGCGGTCGCGACTGCGTCGGCGTGCAGCACGCTGTCGAGCAGGCCCGGGAACCGGGCTTCGAGGTCGGTGCGACGCAGCGTGTAGTAGCGGCGCGTGCCGTCGATCTTGCCCTTCACCACCCCGGCTTCACGCAGCACCTTGAGGTGGTGGCTGCCGGTCGACTTGCTGACCGGCAGCCCCATCTCGTGACACGCGATCGCGCCGGCACCCGCGTCGAGGATGCGCACGATCTGCAGCCGCACGGGGTCGCCCAGTGCCTGGAGCACCTCGACGAGGTCGAAGTCGTCGACCGCCGGATGGGTGAGCTCCCCGTCGTGATGCATCACGCCACCCCGTCGTAGGCGAACTGCGCTTCCTCGGCCTCGACCATGGCGTCGGCCTTCGCCGTCGCCTTGGCCCGCAGCAGCCATGCTACGAGACCGGACGCGACCACCACGACGATCGCGGCGATCCAGAGCGTGGAGTCGAAGGCGTCGACGAACGACACCTTGGCCGCGCCCGCGATCGCATTGCCCTTCACGCCACCCGCCGCGGCCGCCGACTGCAGCGCGTCGGCGAGCGAGTGCGTCGCCCTCCCGGGCAGGCCGCTCACCGCGCCCTGCATGGTCGAGCGGAACTGCGACGCCACCAGGCTGCCCATCACCGCGACACCGAGCGCACCACCGAGCTCTCGGGTGGTGTCGTTCACGGCCGAGCCGACGCCCGCCTTGTGCAACGGCAGCGACCGCATGATCGCGCCCGTCGACGGCGCAGTGGTGATGCCCATGCCCAGCGCCTGCACGACGACCGCCAGCGCGAACCACCAGTAGCTGGCGGTCACGCTGCTCGTCACCGCCAGGAGCGCGATGCCGAAGCCCGCGATGGTCAGACCCGACGACACCACCAGCCGCTGACCGAAGCGCTCGACCAGCTTCGCCGACTGCGTGGCCGACACCAGGTAGGCGAGGGCCCACGGCAGGATGCGCACGCCGGCCGACAGCGGGTCGTAGCCGTGCACGAACTGCAGGTACTGGGTGAAGAGGAAGTACGAACCGAACATCGCGAAGAACACCAGCGTGATCGCGGTGGTCGCCGCGGTGAAGCGCGGGTTGCGGAAGTAGCCGAGGTCGAGCATCGGGTCCTTGGCCTTCAGCTCCCACGCCACGAACCCGATCAGGATCGCGATCGCGACCCCGAACGTCACCAGCGTCTGCGTCGAGGTCCAGCCGTTGTCGGGCCCCTCGATGATCCCGTAGACCAGCGATGCCAATCCTGCGATCGACAGCATCGCGCCCAGCGGGTCGAGCGGCGCGTGGATCTTCTCGCGCGACCTCGGGATCAGGAAGAAGCCCGCGACCAGCGCGATGACCACCACGACCACGTTGATGAGGAAGATCGAGCCCCACCAGAACTGCTCGAGCAGCGCGCCGCTCACGACGCCGCCCATGGCGACGCCCACTCCGGCGAAGCCGGCCCAGATCGCGATCGCCCGCGGCCGCTCCCGCGGCGGGAACACGTGGGCGAGGATCGACAGCGTCGCCGGCATCACGAACGCCGCGCCTACACCCATGACCGCGCGGGCGCCGATCACCGCACCGGACGAGGACGACAACATCGCGAACAGCGACGCCGCGCCGAACACGATCAGGCCCCCGTTCAGCGCCAGTCGGCGTCCGTAGCGGTCACCCAGCGATCCGGCGGTCAGCAGCAGGCCGGCGAACACCAGGGAGTAGGCGTCGACGATCCACTGGAGGCCGCTGGCCCCGGTGTGCAGGTCCTCGGCCAGGGTGGGTAACGCCACGTTGAGGCTGGCGTTGGCCATCACGATCGTGACCAGGCTGATGCACAGCACGCCGAGGGTCCACCAGCGGCGTTCGTACTCCCGCTCGGTGGCGCTCTGCTGGCGGTCCAGCTCCTGCTCGAAGGGGGACTCCTCGGGGAGGCCGGAGTCCCGGATGGTGTCTTGTTCGATGCTCATCGAATGATCTCCAACGTTCGACGTTCGTCGAATGATTCCCGGGGAGGGGGATTTCTTCGACGCGCTCATCCAGACGCGCTCATCCAGACGCTCTCATCCAGACGACGAACGAACACTCCGAAATCGACAGCCAACCTCCCGCCCCCCCACGAACGGCGTCAGTTGGGCGGAGATGTCCCGCCGAACCGACGCCAGCTTCACGAACTGCGAGTGCGCGCCGCACCACCCGTACTGGAGTGCGTCGCCCTGGGGATCGAAGTGCCGGCACACGCGACAGTCGCGGTGCTGCGCGCCCCGCGGTTCGGCCAGTTCCTCCAGCGATGCACGAGCGGTCACGGCAACACCACCTCCTCCGGCAACACCACCTCCTCCGGCAACACAACCTCCTCCGGGATCCGGCCGACGGGATCTCCGATGCGCGACTCCCAGAACCCGGGCACGAAGCGATCGCCCACCGACAGCCGCTGCGCCCACTTCACGCCCTTGTACCCCCACAGCTCGGGCGGTGGCACGAACCGCAACGGCCCACCTTCCTCGGGGACCAGCGGCTGGCCTCGGGGACCAGCGGCTGGCCGTCGCGCGCCCACGCGAGGAACGCGCGCGCGGCGTCCTCGACGGGTAGGCACGCGGAGTACTCGTCCGACGCCGCGTGCGCGGTGACGTGGCTGCCCTGCGCTCCAACGAGCGCGAGCACGCGGTCGACGCCCACGCCGGTCCAGCGCACCTGCGGGCGCGACCAGCCCCACACGCAGTGGAAGTCGACGGCGCGCTCCTCCGCGCCGAGGGTCGCGAGATCCGCGAGCGTGCACCGGCGCGCGTGCGTGACATGGCCGTCGACGACGAGGTGCGACCACTCCGGGATCTCCGACTCGAGGTGGACCACCGGCCACGCCTCGGGCACGCGTTGCACTCGTGCGTGGGCCGTCACCCCGTCGGCGGCGGTCACGCGGCACCGGCCAGCGCGTCGTCGGCCACCACCGGCCGTTCGCCGAACCCGAACTCCCGCAGCCGCACCTCGAGCGCGTCGCCCACCACGTCGAGGCCGGTGCGGCGGAAGGTGGCGCCCGGCGTCTCACCCGGACGGCGCAGCGCCACCCACAGCTCGGCGGTGGCGACCACCGCCTGCGGCACCTCGTGCTCGGTGAGGCGCAGCACCGGCTCGCCCACCATCCCTCCGGGCAGGTCGGCGCCCAACCACAGCTGGTAGCCGAGACCCACCGTTCCCGCCACCTTGACCTTGGTGCCCGAGAGGCCGATGTCGGCGACCTGCTGCTTGGTGCACGAGTTCGGACAGCCCGACACCGAGATCACGACGTCGCGGGGCAGGTCCTGGCGCACGTTCATCGCCCGCTCGATCGCCATCGCCACCGGCTGGCTCCCGGTGATCGCGAGGGAGCAGAACGACAACCCCGGGCACGCGCGCACGTCGGCTGCGCCCCGCGCACCTTCGGGGCCGAGGTCGCGCGCGCCGAGCTCGCCGACGACGCGCGACACGTCGTCGACCGGAACCGACGGCACCAGCACGTCCTGGTCTCGGGTGAGCACGATCCGACCGGCCGGCGCGAGCTCGGTCAGCGCGACCAGGTCGTCGGCGCGCAGGTCACCGAGCGGCACGCGCACGGTGATCGACGCGTATCCGGCGCGGCGTTCGGGACGCACGGTGTGGCGCCATCCCAGCGCGGGCGCCTGCGCGAGCGTGCGAACCAGGTCGTCGCTCGGCGTGAGCGCGATAGGCGGCGGCTCCAGCGTGTTCTCGACGCGCATCGACGCGAACCGCTTCGTGAACGCGGCCCGGAACGCCGACTCGCCGCGCGCGTCGATCAGGAACTTCAGCCGGCCCTTCGTCACCTGCTCGACGTCGCCCTCGGTGAGGAACCACTCGACGATCGACCACACCGCCGGCCACAGCTCCGGCCGGGGCAGGAACGGCCGCAGCATCAGCGACAGGCGCGGCGCGGTGCCGAGGCTCCCGCCGGCCCAGAGCTGGTAGCCGGGCTCGCCGTCCTGCACGCAGGCGACGAGGCCGATGTCGTTGGTGAGCGCCTCGAGCCCGCACTGCGTGCACCCACCCAACGAGATGTTGAGGCGATTGGGCAGCGCGACGTTGAGCTCGCGCGACCGTGCCACCAATTGGGAGGAGAGCCAGCGGGCGTCGGCCGACACGTCGAACGGCTCCTCGGCCGACGTCGCCGCCTCCGGGCACGCCAGCACGTTGCGGATGGTGTGCCCGCACGCGGACCGCCCGACCACGCCCGCGGGCGCGAGCCGCGCGTACAGCGCGGGCACGTCCTCGAGTGCGATCGAGTGGAGCTCGACGTTCTGACGGGTGGTGAGGTGGACCCACCCGCCGGCGAGCTCGTGCGCGGCGGTCGCGATCGCCGACGTCTGCACGTGATCGAGGATGCCGCCGGCGACGCGCAGCCGCACCATGAACCGGTCGTCGTGGCGCTGGGGGCACACGCCGTAGGTCTTGAGGCGGTAGTGGTCCTCCGCGCGCAACGCTCCGGGACCGGCCGCGCACACGGCGGCGAGGTCGAGGTCGAGCCCGTCGCGCTTGGCCCGGGGGATGTCCGGACGTACTCGAGTCGTCATGTGGTGCATCGTGTCGGCCCGACGTTCGCGTCTGGTTGCGTGCCCGTCACGTCGGTGCGTCGCTTCGCGCGCAACGGCCGCGGACGCGTGTGCGGGCCGGTTCTCGGCGCCGTCGTTGGCGCGAAACCCGATCGAAACACAGAATGGGTCGCGTGGGCCGGGTGCCGCTGGAGCCGCTCGAGGGCTACACCGTCGGGGTCACCGCCGACCGGCGCGCCGGTGAACAGGCGGAGCTCCTGCGCCGTCGCGGGGCGCGGGTGATCGAGGCGCCGACCATCGCCACCGCCTATCTGGGGTCGGACGAGCGGCTCCGACACGCCACCGAGGAGGTGATCGCGGCGCCCCCGGACGTGTTGGTGGTCACCACCGGCATCGGGATCCGCGCCTGGTTCGAGGCCGCGCAGAGCTGGGGCCTCGACGTCGCCCTGCTCGACGCCCTCGCCGGCGCGCGTGTCGTCTCGCGGGGGCCGAAGGCCGCGGCCGCCGCGCAGGCGCTCGGGCTCGAGGTGTGGGCCACCGCACCCGACGAGCGCATGACCGGCGTCCGCACCCAGTTGGCGGCCGACGCGACGCCGGGCATGCGGGTCGCGGTGCAGAGCTTCGGCGACGACACGCACGACGTCGCCGCGGCGCTCGCCGGGCTCGACGCCGTCTTCACGATGGTGCCGGTGTACCGCTGGCAGCAGCCCGCCGACGTCAAGCCGGCCGAGAACCTGGTGCGCGCCGCGATCGAAGGTCGCGTGCACGCGATCACGTTCACGTCGGCACCTGCGGTGCGCAACCTGTTCGCGATCGCCGACGGGCTCGGCCTGCGCGACGAGCTGCGCGACGCGCTCAAGGCGATGACCGACATGCGCAAGGGCTTCGACGAGGCGCGCCAGGCCGCCGTCGCCGCCCGCCGCGATGCCGACGCCGCGCGCGCCGCAGCCGAGAAGGTCGGCGCCGCCAACGAGGCGACCTCGGAGAAGTTCACCGACATGTGGAAGCACATGCTGGCCGCCAGCCCGCCGCGGGGGCGCGCCGGCGACTCC
>DASUAS010000454.1:0-9830 GCA_035763625.1 Acidimicrobiia bacterium | reverse complement strand
CCGCGGATGTGGAGCCGGGCGGGCTTCGCGGTCCCGTCGGACACGAGATAGCACCCGATCTCGCCCCGAGGCGACTCGATCGCGACGTAGGTCTCGCCCGCGGGCACGCGGAAGCCCTCGGTGAAGAGCTTGAAGTGGTGGATCAGCGCCTCCATCGACTCGTCGATGCGCGCTCGCGGCGGCGGCGTGACCTTGCGGTCTTGCGCCCGGTAGTCGCCGCCGGGCATGCGCTCCACGCACTGGCGCACGATCTTCACCGATTCGAGGATCTCGTAGAGGCGGATCTGGTAGCGATCGAAGACGTCGCCGTTCGTGGTGTAGATCACGTCGAAGTCGACGTCGTCGTAGGCGAGGTAGGGCTGCGCCCGGCGCAGGTCCCACGCGAACCCCGTGGACCGCAGGATGGGCCCGGTGGCGCTGAGCGCCAGCGCCTCCTCGGTGGTGATCACGCCGACGCCGATCGTGCGCTCGCGCCAGATCGGGTTCTCCGTCAGGAGCGCGTCGTACTCGGCGACGCCGCGCTCGACCTGCGTGCAGAGCTCGAGCACGTCGTCCTGCCAGCCGTCGGGCAGGTCGGCAGCCACACCACCCGGACGGATGAAGTTGTGGTTCATCCGCAGCCCGGTGATGCTCTCGAGCACCCTCAGCGTGTACTCGCGCTCGCGCCAGCCGTAGATCATCATCGACACGGCACCCAGGTCCATGCCGTTGGTGGCCTGGAACAGGAGGTGCGACGCCATGCGGTTGAGCTCGACCAGCAGCATGCGGATCCACGTGGCCCGCTCCGGCAGCTCGAGATCGAGGAGGCGCTCGACCGCGAGTGAGAACACCAGCTCGTTCGACAGCGGCGACGCGTAGTCCATGCGCGTCACGTTGGTGGAACCCTGCACGTAGGTGAGCTCCTCACCGGTCTTCTCCATGCCGGTGTGCAGGTAGCCGATCACGGGCTTGGCGCGCAGCACGGTCTCGCCGTCGAGCTCCATCATGATGCGCAGCACGCCGTGGGTCGACGGGTGCTGCGGGCCCATGTTGAGGATCATCGTGTCCTCGACGTCGGGCCACGGGCCGCCCGTCAGCACCAGCTCCTTCGCCCGCGAGGCACCGATCTCGGGACGCAGCTGCTGCGCGCCCTCGTCGGTCTGCGCCTCGAGCCGACGCTCCTCGGGATCGTGCGTGAGCTCGTCGCGCTCGAGGAGGTCGGTGTCGTCCACCTCGACGAGCTCGTCGACGGAGTTCTTCGGCTCTCGCGTCATCGCGGGCTCGGGTCGCCCTTGAACGTGACCGGCACGCGCGCGGGTGCGTCGTCCTTGCGCAGCGGGAAGCCGACCCAGTCGTCGGGCATGAGGATGCGGACGAGATCGGGGTGACCGGTGAACTCGACACCGAAGAGGTCGTAGGTCTCGCGCTCGGCGAAGTTGACCCCCGGACAGAGGTCGGCGATCGACGCGATCGTCGGGTCGTCGACGGGCACCTGCGCGATGACACGGATGCGCCGGTTGCGCACGTGGGACAGGAAGTTGGCGACCACCTCGAAGCGCTCGGCGGTCACGCCGTCGGGGGTCGGACGGGTCGGCGACACGAGGTGGTCGACGCCGGTGACGTCCAGGCACTGCGTGAACTGCTGCTCGTCGAGCAGGAACGCGGCGACGTCGTGCCACTGGTCTCGCGGCACGTACACGACGGCCTGGCCGTGTGACTCGACGAACACGCCGTCGGGGAACTGGGCGACCAGCGCCGCGGCGACCTCGTCGCTCGGCACCGGCGGCTCCGGCGCGGCGTCGTCCTCGTGAACTTCTTCACGAGCGTTCGCGTCGGCGTCGGCCATGTCGGTGCTCGTGCCCTCAGACCGCGGACGGGACGCCGTCGCGCTGGTCGATCTCGATTGCGGCCCCGCCGCCGCTCGTCGCGGCGCGGCGCTTGAAGATCTCGCCGTTCTGGATCTGCTCGTGGAGCGTGAGGATGCCGTGCATCAGGGTCTCGGGCCCGGGCGGGCACCCGGGCACGTACACGTCGACCGGCACCACCTGGTCGACGCCCTGCACGATGGCGTAGTTGTTGAACATCCCGCCGCTGCTCGCACACACGCCCATCGAGATCACCCACTTGGGCTCCACCATCTGGTCGTAGACCTGGCGCAGCACCGGGGCCATCTTCTGGCTGACCCGCCCGGCCACGATCATGAGGTCGGCCTGGCGCGGGCTGGCGCGGAAGATCTCCATGCCCCAGCGCGAGAGGTCGTAGTGCGCGGCGCCCGCGCCCATCATCTCGATCGCGCAGCACGCGAGCCCGAACGTCGCCGGCCACACCGAGCTCTTGCGCGCCCAGTTCACGAGGTCCTCGACCCGCCCGGTCAGGAAGTTGTGGTTGACCGATTCGAGACCCACTACGCCGCCTTCCCCGGCTGGTCGGGCTGGCCGGTGTCGGCACCCACCGCGGCGGGGTCGAGCCCTTCGCGTCCGGGCGCACCGACCGCGCGCAGGACCGTCGCGCCGAGCTTCGCCGTCGCCTGCTTCACCGGTCCCCACTCGAGCGCGCCGGTGGAGAGGAGGTATGCGAACGGCACCAGCAGCACGAGCAGGAACACGCCCATGGTGATGAGCCCGTAGGCACCCAATCCGCGGAACACGGTGGTGAACGGATAGAGGAAGACGATCTCGACGTCGAGGACGATGAACGCCATCGCGACGATGTAGAACTTGACCGGGAAGCGCTCCGCCGGCTCGTACTCGGGCACGATGCCGCACTCGTAGGGCGCAACCTTCGCCGACGTCGGCCGCCTCGGTCCGAGCAGCTTGGAGGCGAGGAACGACGCGAGCACGAAGAGCGCGACGAGCACGATCATGCACAGGATCGGCAGGTAGACGCGCACGCCCGGCCACTCCCTTCGTCGCGTTTTTCGCGTTCTCGATCGTGCTCGACGACACGACAGGTGTTGTTCGCGCGCAGGCTATCCGAAGCGCGCGGGACGATGCCTGTTGGCTCGCAGTCGCGCTCAGAACAGCGCGAGCGACCTCACCCGGTCGAAGCGGCCGGCGACGTCGGACCAGTTCACGAGGTTCCAGAACGCCTGCACCCAGTCCTTCTTCACGTTCTTGTACTGCAGGTAGAACGCGTGCTCCCACATGTCGAGCGCGAGCAGCGGCGGGCCGCCCTGGCCGACGTTGCCCTGGTGGTCGTAGACCTGCTCGACGATGAGGCGGCCGCTCAGCGGCTCCCACGCGAGGGTGGCCCACCCGGAGCCCTGCACGTTGTTCGCCACCTCGCTCATCTGGGCGCGCAACGCGTCGACCGAGCCGAAGCTCTCCTTCACCGCGGCCGCCAACTCACCCTCGGGGTCGCCGCCGCCGTCGGGCGACATGTTGCTCCAGAGCAGCGAGTGGAGGACGTGGCCCGAGAGGTGGAACGCCATGTTCTTCTCGAGCTGGTTGATCGTGCCGAAATTGCCCGAGTCGCGCGCTTCCCCGAGCTTCTCGAAGGTGGTGTTGGCTCCGTCGACGTAGGCCTGGTGGTGCTTGTCGTGGTGCAGCTGGAGCACCTCGGCCGAGTAGTGCGGCTCGAGTGCGGAGTAGTCATAGGGCAGTTCAGGCAATTCGTACTTCGGCACAGATCCTCCTCACAGGGCGCCGTCGGCGCCGGTCGGGCTCAACCCCCCGTCGGAACCTACCTCCGGGATGCTTCGTGGGGCACTTCGTGGCGAGCTCCGGCGATCGGCACCGGTCAACCGCGCCGGAGGCATGCACTGCTAGCGTGCCCGGATCCCCGGGCGACCTAACCGCTGCATGACCTTCGTACGCCGTCTCCTTGCTTGCGCCGTCGCCCTCGCGGTCGCCACCGGCGTCGCCCTGGTGGTGTTCGTGCCCGCGCCCGCGGGGGCGACCACCAGCGACGACCTCGACGTGGCGCGCCAGCAGCTCGCCGCGGCGCGCGCCGCGGCCAACGAGACCGCGGCCAAATTCACGGCCGCCGACCACCAGCTGGAGGAGACTCGGGCGAACATCGCGAAGCTGCGCGATTCGATCGCGGCCACGAAGGCCCGGGCCCAGGCGCTGCGCGAGTACATGCGCCAGCGCGCGCTCTACGCGTACACGCACCCCGGCACGTCGCTGGAGGCGCTGGTCGACGCCACCGACACCGTCGACGCGGCCCGCCGCCAGCAGCTCCTCGATCAGGCGAACCAGACCGACGACGACGTCGTGAAGCAGCTGGCTGCGGTCAACGCGCAGCTGAAGACGCAGCAGCGCGACCTCGAGGACCAGGAGCGCGAGCAGCAGCAGGTCAGCGACCAGCTCGACGCCAAGCTGGCGGCGCTGCAGTCCAACCAGGCGGCCGTCGAGCAGGCCGTCAGCGACCTGCAGACACGACTCGACGCCGAGATCGCCGCCGCCGCGTACGCGGATGCGGTGCACAAGGCGCAGCTCGAAGCCGAGAGGGCGGCGCTCGCGGTCCAGCAGACGATCGCCTCGGGTGCTCCCGGGCAGATCATCGCCAACCCGGTGACGGGGCCCTTCCAGTGCCCGGTGCGGGGCGCGGCCTACAGCGACGACTACGGCGGAGCGACCGGTCACCCGGGCATCGACATGCTGGTGCCCACCGGCACCGCCGCGGTCGCGGTGATGGGGGGCACGGTGCGCTACGTGCCCAACGAGGGTGCCGGCGGCAACACCGCCTATCTCGACGCGGTGGACGGCAACACGTACTTCTACGCCCACTTCTCGCAGTTCGTCGGCGGGGACCGCACGGTCGCGCAGGGTGAGGTGATCGGTCTGACCGGGATGACGGGGAACGCCACCGCACCGCACCTCCACTTCGAGATCCGCATCGGCGGCGACAACGGCAACACCACCGATCCGTACCCGGCGCTCCGGGCCGCGGGGTGTTGATCGGGAGTTGCGAGGCAACCGCGCCGAGGCGTCCGATCCCTTGGTACCGTGAGCCGATCAGAGGTGGGCGGAGGACCGAAGGGACCGCGGAGTAGGCATGGCCGACGCACACCAACGGAGCGCACGCGTGCTCGATCCCGCGTACCTCGAGCAGCTCGACGGGAGCAGCGTCGAGCAGCTGCGCACCAAGCACGCCGAGTGCGTGGAGCTCGAGACCGAGGTCTCCTACGTCCGGCGCCTCACCCAGGCGCGCATCGACATCCTGGAGGCCGAGGTGCAGCGCCGCTCGAGCGGCGGCTCGTTCGAGGACCTCATCGACCGGCTGCCCCAGATCCTCGCCGACCCGGGGCCGCGTGGGAACCCGGCGTCGAGCCGGCTCCCGCTGCAGATGGCGCCCCAGCAGGACTCCGAGTGGGCTCCCGAGCTCCAGCGCTTCGACGGCGTGCTCGCCAACCTGCCGACGCTGTCGGACGCCGAGCTCGCGGAGGCCATCGCCGGCCTGCGCTCGCTGGAGCGCGCGGTCTCGGATCAGCGTCGAGAGCTGTTCGCGGTGATCGACCGCATCGACGTGTCGCTCGCGACGCAGCTGCGCTGAGCGCATCCGCTGGAACTCGGTCCCGAGCGGCGCCGATAGGATCGTCCCCGCTATGCAACGGGTGGCCATGCTGAGCGTGCACACGTCGCCGCTCGCACAACCGGGGAGCGGCGACGGCGGCGGCATGAACGTCTACGTCCGGGCGCTCGCCTCCGCGTTGGCGCGGGCCGGCGTCCCCGTCGACGTCCTCACCCGTGCCCAACACCCCTCGCACGCGCCGTGCGTGGAGGTGGAGCCGGGGTTCCGCGTGCTGCACGTGCGCGCGGGACCGTGCGCACCCGTCCCGCTGCGCGACCTCCCCGACCTGGTCGGCGAGTTCACCGACGCGGCGCGCGACGCGCTCGTGACCGTCGGTGATCACGACGTGCTGCACGCGAACTACTGGGTGTCGGGAGCGGTCGGCCACCGGCTCAAGCACGAGCTCGACCTCCCGCTGGTCACGACGTTCCACACGCTCGAACGGGTCAAGGCCGAGGTCGGGCTGGGCGACGACATCCCCCTGCGCCCGCGCGTCGAGGCGGAGGTGGTGCGCTGTGCCGACCTCGTCGTCGCGTCGACGCGGGAGGAGCACGACCAGCTCGTGCGCCACTACGTCGCCGACCCCGAGCGCATCGAGATCATCGCGCCGGGTGTCGACCACACGGTGTTCCACCCCGGCGACCGGGCCGCAGCACGTCGACACCTCGGCCTCGCGGGCGGGCCGGTGCTGCTGTTCGTCGGTCGCATCCAACCGTTGAAGGGCGCCGACCTCGCGGTGCGCGCCCTGGCCGACGTGCGCGACCGGAGCTCTCGACTCGTCGTCGTCGGCGGCCCGAGCGGGCCCGACGGGGTCGGCGAGGTGGAGACGCTGCACGCGCTCGTGGCCGAGCTCGGACTCGAGCACCGCGTGCACTTCGTCGCGCCCCAGCCGCACCACGCGCTCGTCGAGTACTACCGCGCGGCCGACGTGTGCGTCGTACCGTCGCGCTCCGAGTCGTTCGGATTGGTCGCGCTCGAAGCCGCGGCGTGCGGCACGCCGGTCGTCGCCGCCGACGTCGGTGGCCTCAGGCTCCTCGTCGACGACGGCGTCACCGGGTTCCTGATCGGCGAACGCGACCCGGCCGAGTACGCGGCGCGCATCGACCGCGTGCTCCAGGACGAGTGCGGAGAGCTCGGTGCGCACGCCTACGCGCGATCGACGAGCTACCGCTGGAGCATCGCCGCGGCGCGGCTGCGCCGTCACTACGACGACCTCACCGCGCGCGCGACCGTCAAGTGCAGCTAGGCCCGGTCACGATCGAGCGCGCGCACGACCTCGTCGCCGCCCACCTCGAAGGACCGGTCGCGGCCGAGTCGTACATCCAGACGGTCGAGTACGACCCCGAGCTGCATCGCTGGTACGTGCGCTTCACCTGCGACGGCCGCGACGCGACCACGATCTACTTCGACCTGCACGAGCGCACGCTCCGCTACGAGGTCTACTTCCTGCCGCTCCCGCCCGAGCACCACGTCGAGCTGTACGAGTTCCTGCTGAAGCGCAACCACACGATGTACGGCGCGCGCTTCTCGATCGGTCCCGACGGTGACGTCTACCTCGTCGGACGGGTCGCGCTCGAGCACCTCACCGTCGAGGAGCTCGACCGCATCATCGGTGTGCTGTACGAGCTCACCGAGCGCTGGTTCCAGCCGGTCGTGCAGCTCGCGTACGGCCCTCGGACCCGCGCGTGACGCGCCCGCGCTTCCTACGTCTCTCATGACGTCGGGTCCGACGGGGCCCGTCGGGTCGGGGCCCGAGGTGCAGGAGGACCGCTCCGTTCGGGGAAGTGCGGAGCGACACCGAACGTTCCTCGGGCCCGACCCACACGCGCGCCGGCACTCGGGTCCGTGTCCGCGCCCGGAGGCGCCGGCCACGGTTAGCCTGCTGCGAATGCGCTTGGCACTCGTGGGCGGCGGTCGCATGGGCGAGGCGCTCGCGGTCGGCCTGCTCGAGGGCGGCTGGGATGCCGAGGAGCTCGCCGTCGCCGAGGTCGACGCCGACCGTCACCACCACCTCGAGGGACGCCTGCCCGGCGTGCGCGTCGTGCGCAACCCGGCGTGGGCCGCGGGTGACGCCGAGATCCTCGTGCTCGCGGTGAAGCCCGCCGACGCCGTCGCCGCGCTCACCAGTTGCGCGGAGGTGCTCCCGGACGGTGCGCTGGTGCTGTCGATCGCCGCCGGTGTCACCATCGGCGCGCTCGAAGCTGCCGCACCCGGTCGCCCGGTCGTGCGCGCGATGCCCAACACCGGCGCGCTCGTCGGACGCGGTGCGGCCGCGATCTCACCCGGCGAGCACGTGACCGAGCTCGACCTCGAGGTCTGCGAGCGCGTGCTCGGCACCGTCGGCGTGGTGGTGCGGGTCCCCGAGCAACAGCTCGACGCGGTCACCGGCCTCTCGGGCTCGGGTCCGGCGTACGTGTTCCTCGTGGCCGAAGCGATGATCGAGGCCGGCGTGCTGGTGGGGCTCCCGCGCGACACGAGCGAGCAGCTCGTGCGCCAGACCCTCGTCGGCGCGGCGACGCTCCTCGCCGACGACGACGTCACCCCCGAGGCGCTGCGCGCCGCGGTCACGTCGCCCGGCGGCACGACCGCCGCCGGTCTCGCGGTCCTGGAGATGCACGGCGTGCGCGGCGCGTTCCTCGAGGCGATCGCCGCCGCGACCCGACGCTCCGAGGAGCTGGGGCAGGGGTGAGCCGCAAGCCGCGGTCGTCGCGCCTGCCGCCGAAGCTGCCCGATCCCGCGCTCGATCGGGCGGCGCGCGCCGATCGCGCGCCGTCCCTTCGCGAGCTGCTGAAGCAGCACCACGTCGCCGGTCGCAGCACGCGCTTCGGTCGCGACGAGGTGCTCGGCACGATGCGGCGCGTCGAGCAAGGTGCGCCGCGCGCGCTCTGCGGCCTTCCCGCCTTCCCGGGTCTGACCCGGGCCGAGGTCGCGGCGGCGGTCGAAGTGGTGTTCGGCTGGGAGGGCGACGGCCCTCGTGCCCGCATCGCCCCCGGCCGCACCGTCGACGGCTTCACGACCGCGGTGCTCCGAGTCCTCGAGGTGGCGCGCGGCGGCGGCCGGCTCGCGTTCGCCACCGCCCGGCCCGCCGCGCTGCTGCAGCTCTACCGTCGGCTCGCGGCACGTGCCGGCGCCGAGGGCGCCGAGGTGCTCGCCGGCGACGAGACGGTCGGCTTCGGCCCCGCCGGCCGCCGCGTCCGCTGGGTGGACCAGGTGGCCGTGCTCACCGATGGTGCCGCGCTCCTCGCCGACGACGGCGTGGAGGCGGCCGAGGAGTGGCTGTTCGCCCTGGCCCACCCCGACCTCGTGGTGGCCGACCACTCCTACGCCGGGGTGGCCTCGGCCAGCGGCCTCGAGGTGGTGGCGTTCGCCGATCTCGACGCGGTGGCGCTGGCGGTCGCCGCCTGGCAGGGCCGGGCGGTGCGCGTCGTGCCCCTCGACGACCGTCGACCACCGACCTCCTACGCCGGACTGCTCGATCTGCTCGAAGCGGTCGCTTCCGCTCCGGTCGATCCCCTCACCGCGCTCCCGGTCCCCGCTGAAACCGGCTCGTAGCTGCTCTTTTGCAACACGGGCCGCAGAGGCCTACGCTCACCCCGCGGAGAAGCGGGGAAACGGAAGGGGTGAGCCAGTGGCGCAGTCATTCGCCACGGCGCGATTCCTGACAGTCCAGGAAGTCGCCGATCTCATGCGAGTCTCGACCATGACGGTCTATCGCATCATCAAGTCGGGCGAACTGCCCGCAGTGCGCGTCGGGCGCTCGTTCCGCGTGCGCGACGTCGACGTCGACACCTATCTGGGGAAGCGCTACACGCAGGCCGGCTGATCGCTTCCGCAGCGTCCGGATGCGGGGCAGCGGGTCCGGACGCTTAGTGTCGCAAACGTGCTGATCGCGTTCGCATCCGACTACGGCCTCACCGACGAGTTCGTCGGCGTGTGCAAGGCGGTCATGCTCGGGCTCGCGCCCGACGTGCGGATCCTCGACATCGGCCACGAGATCCCGGCCCACGACGTGCGGGCAGGCGCGCTGCTGCTCGTGCGGGCGGTGCAGTACCTCCCCGACGACTGCGTGCTCGTGGCCGTCGTCGACCCGGGCGTGGGCACCAGCCGCCGCCTGGTCGGTGTGGAGGTGGCCGGTGGAGTGCTGCTGGGTCCCGACAACGGACTGCTGGCGCCGGCGGTGGCCATGGCCGGGGGTGCCCGCGCGGTGATCTCGCTCGACAACCCCGACTACCAGCTGCCGTCGCCCGGACCGACCTTCGCCGGGCGCGACGTGGTCGCCCCGGCGGCGGGCCACCTGGCCGCGGGCGTGCCCCTCGCCGAGCTCGGCAGCCCGATCG
>DASUAS010000453.1:0-7226 GCA_035763625.1 Acidimicrobiia bacterium | reverse complement strand
GACGAACAAGGAGAAGCCGCTGAACGGTGTGTTGCCCTCGTTCACCCAGAGGCCGATGGGCCAGTGCCACAGGTACACGCCGTACGAGATGAGGCCGAGCCCCACCAGCGGTCGCCACCGGAAGCAGACCGCGAGCAGATTCGGACCGGGTTGCGCCGCGGCGACGAGCACGAGCACCATCGCGACACCGATCAGCCCGTATCCCCCGCGGTACAGGAATGCCGAATCGATCGAGAGCGTCGCCATGGCGACGACCAGCGCGACCGCGCCGGCGAGCCCGGCCACGATGAGCGCGAACCGTCGGATCCCCACCCGGACCGTGGGGACGCCCGCGCTGAGCACCCCGACCAACGCACCGATCAACACGATGAACGCGCGGCTGTCGGTGCCGTAGTAGATCCGGCTCGGATCGGCACCCGGCTCGAACAGCGTCAGCATCCGCACGAACGACGCCACGCCGATCAGGAGGCACGCCGCAACCAGATAACGGCGGAAGCGGCGGTCCTGCCCGCGCAGGGTCGCTCCCCCGCGTGCCGCGAGTGCGCCGGCGGCGAACACCACGAGCGGCCACACGAGGTAGAACTGCTCCTCGATCGCCAGCGACCACATGTGGCGCAACGGGCTCGGCTCGGTGAACAGGAACTGCTGGATGTACGACTGACCGCTGGCGATGAAGTGCCAGTTGGCCAGGTAGAACGTCGACCACAGGCCGTCGCTCGCCACGTGGTGGGCGTCGACCGGGTTCGCGACGAGCAGCTCGTAGACGCCGACGACGCCCAGGACGAGGAAGAGTGCGGGCAGGAGCCGTCGCGCGCGCCGCATCCAGAAGTTGGCGAACGCGATGCGGCGGGTCCCGCGCCACTCGTTCACCAGCAGGCTGGTGATGAGGAACCCGCTCAGGACGAAGAACAGGTCGACACCGAGGAAGCCGCCGGGGGCGATGCTGGGCGCGAAGTGGTACAGGAGCACCGCGGCCACCGCGACGCCACGCAGCCCGTCGAGCGCCTCGATGTGGCCGAACTGCGGTCGCCGGGTCGCGCCCGCGCTCGGAGAGGCGGGCGGAGCAGGCACGGTCTCACGGCGTGGCGGGGCGAGGACCTTCGCGCCCCGCTCCTGGGTGTGCACGATCGGGACACCCTACCGGGACGCACTCGAGGATCTGCTGCACCGGGATCGACACCGTCAAGGCCGCGCGGTTTGGAACGCTGGCGTTCCGGATCGCGCTGCTTCGGGGCCTCGGCGGTCCGCCGGGGTCTCAACGCGAGGAGAAGCGGCGAAGTGCGTGCAAGACGCGTCGCCGCCGCTTCCGGACCCAGACCGCCTCTCCCGGTGCGCGCTCGAGACCCGGAAGTTCCTGGGCGTCGAGCCAGTCGTCGCCCAGAGCGGACGTCGCTTCGTCGCCCGCCGCGTCGTGCAACTGGCGAAGGATCCAGCGCCTCACGCTGTGCGGATCTGCGCCCAGGTCGAGTTTGAACAACACGTCCTCCGTGAGCTCCCGCGCGAGCGGGTCGTCTTCCCACAACGCGCCCTGCTCGACTCGTAGATCGATCTCGGGTTCCCCTTCGAACTCTGGGTCGCGATCGGCGCGCCAGTGGATCGGTTCGGGACCGTCCTGCTCGTCTCGATCCGGAGCATCGCGACCCGGCGCGACATCGGTGGGGGGCCCGTCGTCGACGACAAGTCGGTCGACGACGTCTTGGAATGCGGCGACGACCGTCGCCTCGGTCTCGTGCAGGTCGACCGATGCGTGATCACCAGTGCCGTACTCGAAGGTGACGCGTGTGATGCCCGGCTCGACGACGCGTGAGGCTCCACTGCCGACGACCGGACGATGGCGACGCCGCTCGAAGCGGATCGCTTCGATGTCGATCGCTCGGACGTCGTCGACCGTGAACGAGTGCGTGGTGCGCCAGATCAGCTCGTACGGCCGAACGCGGATCCAGACGCGGTCGCCTCGGCGCCGCAGCCGGGTGTAATCACCCCGGAGGACCGTCCCACTCATCGCCCCAACGTTGCCACTGTGCGGCGCGAATTTCAGATCGAGGCGACGACCCCGCCGGCACCGGGCAGCGCTTCGGGTCAGATCTTGAACCCGCCGCCCCGTCTGCGCACTCGCCGGGTGATGACGCCCCGCAGGTCACCGTCGCCGTCGTACCAGGGCTCCGGCGGATCGAAGCCGGCGTCTGCGAGTTCGGGCCCGAGCAGCACGTCCTGGGCGCCGCCGAGCTCGAGCAGCAGGTGGCCTGCGGGACCAAGGAGCGTTGCCGCGTGTTCGACGACCCGGCGGACGATGGCGAGGCCGTCGTCGCCGCCGTCGAGGGCCCGGAGCGGCTCGTGCCGCTGGACGTCGGTCGGGAGCAGCTGCCGTGCACCGGTCGGCACGTACGGCGCGACCGCGGTGACGACGTCGACCGCGCCCGCGAGGTGGAGCGGTGTGGCCAGATCGCCGACGACGACCTGCACGTCGTTGTGCGCCGCGCACGCTGCCGCGCACGGGTCGATCTCGACGCCCGCGACGAGCGCGTCGGGCACCGCGTGCTGGAGGACCGCGGCCACCGCGCCGCTGCCGGTGCACAGATCGATCGCGACACCACGCCACGGCAGGACGGCAGCGGCGCGGCGCGCCAGCTCCTCGCTCTGCTGGCGCGGGACGTACACGCCTGGCGCGGCGT
The DNA here is from genome assembly GCA_035763625.1 of Acidimicrobiia bacterium. GTDB lineage: Bacteria > Actinomycetota > Acidimicrobiia > IMCC26256 > DASPTH01 > DASUAS01. Next base: position 4,554 of record DASUAS010000453.1, on the reverse strand, counting down.
GGAGCACGAGACCGCCGAAGCGGACGTGCCCGGTGATCCACGGCAGCGGCTCGCCGTCCTCGCGCCGCCGGACGCGCGCCTCGATCTCGGCGGCATCAGGCGCGTCGTGGAGCAGCTCGCGCGCCTCCTCGGCCGGCGCGACGCAGCCGGCCGCGGCGAGACGCGCGATGACCGACTCGATCAAGCGATCAAGCAGGCAGCGGGATGTCGTAGAGGCGCGCCGCGTTCAGCCCCATGATCCCGGCGATCGTCGCTTCGTCGACGCCGTCGAGCGCGGCGTCGGCGTAGTCGAGCCCGTCCGGGTAGACGCACGTGGGGTGCGGGAAGTCGGTCTCGAACATCAGGTGGTCGCCGCCCACGATCTCGATCGCCTCGGCGATGCCGGTGCGCTCGAACCAGAAGCACGAGTGGATCTGGCGGCGGAAGTAGTCGGACGGCGCCATCGACAGGTTGTCCATCGACCCCGGCGTCATCTCACCGACCTGGTAGTCGAGGGCCTTCAGGAGGAACGGGATCCAGCCGACACCGCTCTCCACCGACACGAACTGCAGCGTCGGGAAGCGCTCGAGCACACCTGAGTAGATGATGTTGCCGATCACCCCGGCGTTGTTGAGGTACATCATCGCCGAGCCCAGCCCGAGCTTCTGGTCGCCGTTGAGCGACGGCCACGGCACCGACCCGAACCACGACAACGACGAATCGCTGGCGCCGATGTGGAAGTTGATCGGCAGGTCGTTGGCCGCCGCCGCCTCCCACATCGGGTTCCAGTGCTCGTCGCCGAGATCGGGGAGACCGTGGTCGTGCGGCGCGGTCGTGGTGTTGAGGCCACGCAGCCCGAGCGTCGCGATCCGTTCGATCTCGGCCACCGCGAGGTCGACGTCCCACCACGGCACGATGCCCATCGGGAACAGGCGCTGACCCGAGCGCTCCTGCAGCTCCGCCATCGCGTCGTTGTAGAGCTCGACCGAGAGGCGCCGCAGCGTCTCGTCGTCGATGGTGAAGAACTTCTGGCCACCGAAGCCGACCGTGTTCGGATAGACGATCTGGGCCCAGATCCCCTGTGCGTCCATCAAGGCGACGCGCGCGTCGACGTCGTACGCGGCGGCGTGCACGTCCTCGATGTTCCACTGGAAGAACGTCGTGCCGGGCACCTTCACCCCGTCGGCACCAACCACGCCGGAGGCGCCGGCACGCGCCAGCGTGTGACCGTCCATCGTCCACATCGGCACGCCGTCGATCTCGTGCACCTGGGGCACGCGCTCCTCGTAGCCCTTCGGTGCCCGGGCGGTCCAGAGGTCGTGGGGCTCCGTGAGGTGGGTGTCGGCGTCGATGATGCAGAGGCCGTCGAACCGAGAGTGCGCCATGCGGGTCATTCTGGCACCGGGGTAGGGTCCGCACCATGCCGCTCGGACCGTTCGACGAGTACCTCGCCCACCAGACCAGCGACACGTTCGACCACGTCGCCACGTCGGATCGCCACTTCTACGACCGGTACTACTTCAACATGCACTCGAGCAGCGACGAGCTGTTCGTGATCACCGGCCTCGGCCAGTACCCCAACCTCGGCGTCACCGACGCGTTCATCACGGTGTCGATCGGTACCGAGCAGCACACGGTGCGCGCGTCGCGCGAACTGGGCAGCGACCGCATGGACACCTCGGTCGGGCCGCTCTCGGTCGAAGTGCTCGAAGGACTGCGCACGCTGCGCATCCGCTGCGACGACAACGAGTGGGGCATCAGCGCCGACCTCACGTTCACCGGTACCGTCGACGCACTCGAGGAGCCGCGCACGTTCATCCGTCGCTACGGGCGAGTCATCCAGGACGTCACCCGCTACGCGCAGGTCGGCGTCTGGGAGGGGACGATCACGGCGGGGGGACGCACCTTCGCCGTCACCCCCGACGTCTGGAAGGGTGCGCGCGACCGGTCGTGGGGCGTGCGGCCCGTGGGCGAGCCCGAGCACCCGGGGATCAAGGTGCGGGGTGCGCAGGACGGCTACGGCTTCAAGCACGACTGGCTCCCGATGCAGTTCGACGACCACATGCTCAAGGTCCAGATCGACCAGGACGCCGACGGCAACCGCCTGGTCGAGGAGTCGATGCGGGTGTGGAACTCCGACCCGGCGCGCGACGAGCCGGTCGAGCACCTCGGCCGGCCCGAGGTGGTGATCGACTACCTGCCCGGCACGCGCGAGATGCGCAGCGCGACCGTCACCGTGCCGGACACTGCCGGCACGACCATCACCGTGCGCAACACGCCGCTGCGCACGCTGTACCTCGCGGCCGGCTCGGGGTACGTGAACCTCGACGGCTGGGGCCATGGCGTCTACCAGGGCGAGCTGAAGGTCGAGGGATTGGTGCACGACCTGTCCGACCCCGAGACGCGGCGGAAGTACGCGATCCTCAACGAAACGCTGTGCCGCTTCGAGACCGACACCGGCGAGGTCGGGTACGGGATGCACGAGAACATGCTCGTGGGCATCCACCACCCCACCGGCTTCCACACCCCGGACGCCCAGGCGCCCTGACCTCCTCGGCGAATCGGCGTCAGTTCGGCGGAGCTATTCCGCCGAACTGACGCCGGAGCGAGGAGAGGGCTTGCCCTCGCGGGTGATGCCGGCGCGCTTCGCCAGGTTCTTGTAGGGCACGAGCACGGCGGTGCCCGCGACCGCGATCTCGCCGCGGGCGCGCACCTCGAACTTGGCCTTGAACTGCTCGCCGTCGGACGTGCACACTCCCCAGAGCTCGACCTCCTCGTCGAGCGGCAGCGCGCGCAGGTACCGGATGGTCAGCGACTTGGTGACCGTGCGCTCGCCGATCGCCATCGGTGCCGCCGCCACCAGCTGGTCGGCGAGCATGGCGCTGATCCCGCCGTGGGCATGCCCGGCGGGACCCACGAAACGGCGGGTGAAGGTGGCGGTGCCGATCACCTCGCCGCCGGCGATGCGCACCTCGACGTCGGGGCGCACCGGGCTGCACCCACCGATGATCGGGTTGAGCGGCATGTACGTCTCGGGACGCTCCGGGTCGACGGGGAGGACGAGCAGCCCGCTGTAGCCGTCGTCGTCGGTCTCGAGCGCCAACCGCTGCGTGAGGAGCTCGAGTGCGCCGGTCACCTCGTCGAGCGTGGCCCGGTCGACCGCGGTGACCGCGACCGCGTCGGCCAGGGCGCGCGTCGCCGCCGCCAGCCGTTCGACGCCGTCACGACGGACCTCGGCCTCGGGACCTTCTCGCGCGTTCAGCGTGACCATGCCGCGGCACGTTACCGACCGCGGCGTGGGGTGGGGTGTCCCGGCGCTCAGTCCCAGACCAGGGTGAGGTCCTTCACGTGGCGGAGACCGGGCGGGTACTCGAGCTGCTCGTGGCCGGGCTTGATGCGATAGTCGGGGATGCGCCGGTGCCACTCGCGCAGCGTGATGCGCAGCTCCCGGCGCGCGAGGTGCGAGCCGAGGCAGCGGTGCACCCCACCGCCGAAGGCGATGTGACGGTTCTGGTCGCGGTCGAAGCGCACGTCGAACGCGTCGGGGAATTCGATCGGATCGACGTTGGCGCCGCCGTAGCTCACCATCATCACGGTGCCTTCGGTGACGGTCACGCCGTTGGGCAGCTCGACGTCCTGGGTGGCGACGCGCGGTACCCCGTTCGGCACCGGCGACTCCCACCGCAGGAGCTCTTCCACCGCCGACGGGATGACGTCGGGGTCGTCGGCGAGCTGTCGGCGATGCTCCGGATGCTGCGCGAGATACGCGTACGAGCACGTGAGGGTGTCGCTCACCGTGTCGAGCCCCGCGATCAGGAACAGGAAGCACGTGTCGAGGATGTCCTCGCGCGTGAGCTTCTCGCCGTCGATCTCCGCCCGCAGGAAATGCGTCAGCATGTCGTCGGTCGGCGCCGCCTCGCGCGCGTCGAGCTGCTCCTCGAAGTAGGCGTAGATCTCGAGGCCGTTGGCGTCCATCACCGCGCGCCGGGCGTCGACGTCGAACATCGCGTTCGGGTCGATCTTCTCGGGGTGGAGGCAACCGTCGCGCAGGTGCAGCATCGTGCGCAGCTCGCTCCCGGGTAGACCCATCAACCCGAGGAACACCGACGACGGGAAGACCTCGGCGAACTCCTCGGTGAAGTTGCACTCTCCCCGATCGACGAACGCATCCATGAACTCGTGGACTCGACGAGTGATGTCGGCCTCCTGCTCGTCCATGCGCTTGGGCGAGAACAGCGGATCCATCAGCTTGCGGTACTTCGAGTGCTTCGGCGGGTCGACGTTGAGCGGGATGAGCGGTCGCACGTTGCCAAGGCTCATCTCGACGCGCGACGAGAACAGCTCGTGGTGGCGCAGCACGAAGTCGTTCAACTCGCGGCTGAACACCATGACGATGCCGTCCATCGGCGAGACCATGCCGCCCCGCTCGATGAGGTCGCGGTACATGGGTTGCGGCGCGGCCAGGTCGAGCAGCTGCTCGGCCTGCATCTCGGCGTAGCCGTCGACGCGCGCGACGTCGGTCTGGTCGGTCATGTCCGCTCCCCGGGGTTCGTCGACAGGTTGCGACGATACGGA
>DASUAS010000452.1:0-2422 GCA_035763625.1 Acidimicrobiia bacterium | reverse complement strand
CGGGTGAGTACCAGGTCCTCTTCCTCTGCGGGACTGCATTCGTGGCGTACTTCTTCTTCACCGTGGAACCTGGTGCCGTGGTGGCTCAGCCCAACCTCGCTGGCTAGTCAAACTGAGCCACTACCGGCCGACGGCGTCCTGTAGCAGCTCGCCCAATCCCTCGCCCGACATCATCGGGCCGGGCGGGACGATCGTGAGCTCGGGGATCGTGAGGCCGGGGTGCGCGAGCAGCATGGCCACGAACTCGGCGATGGTGCGCCCAAGGTCGCCCGACTCCATGTGGTTCTGGTAGATCACGCTCGCCGCCAGCCACTTGGGGAACAGCGCGCCGGCGTGCTCGGGATCGAAGTCGCGGGCGAAGTCGGTGCCGAGCGTGTCCCCCACCGCCATGCACACGAACCGCTTGTCCGGTCGCTCCATGCGCCACGATCGAACGGTGCGGTCGAGCGCGGCCTTGCTCGCCGCGTACGACGCCAGGCCGTGGTGACCACCACCCACCGTGATCGACGACAGGAAGATGATCACGCCGTTCTCGGGGATGTGCTCGAGCGCCGCCTGCGCGACGAGCGCGGGCGCGATCGCGTTGGTGGTGATGACGTCCTGCCACGTCTCCGCGCTCACCTCGTCGAGGGGCGCGAGCGGCGAGACCGCGGTGGAGAACACGAGCACGTCGAGGCCGCCCATCGCGTCGACCGCTTCCGCCACGACGCCCGAGCACCGCTCGGGATCACGCACGTCGGCCGCGATGCCCGTGCCCTTCCCCGCGGTCGTGACGACCTCCTTCAGCTTCTCCTCGCTGCGGCCCACCACCGTGATCGCGGCGCCGGCCTCGGCCGCCGCCAGCGCGGTGCTGCGACCGATGCCCGACGAGCCGCCGACGACGAGCAGCCGCTTCCCTGCGAGGTCGATCGAGACGCTCACGCAGGAACCTCGACGACGAGCGCGGAGCCCATGCCGCCGCCGGCGCACATGGCGACCAGGCCGTGGGTCTTCCCCCGGCGGCGCAGCTCGTTGACCATGGTGACCACCATGCGGGCGCCGGTCGCGGCGATGGGATGGCCCAGGCTGCAACCGCTGCCGTTCACGTTGAGGATCGTGGGGTCGATGCCCAGCGTGCGGACCGCGGCCACCGGCACCGAGCAGAACGCCTCGTTGATCTCGATCAGGTCGATGTCGTCGAGGGTGAGCCCTGCGCGCGCGAGCGCCTTCGGGATCGCCAGCGTGGGACCCATGCCGGTGCGTGCCGGCTCGATGCCGGCGTTGGCCCACGAGACGACGCGCGCCAGCGGCTGGAGACCGTGCGCGGCGGCGAAGTCGTCGGACGTCAGCACGACGGCCGCCGCCGCGTCGTTGATGCCCGACGCGTTGCCGGCGGTGACGGTGGGGTTGTCGAGCTCGGGGTGGATCGGCTTGAGCTCCGCGAGCGATTCGACGGTGACCCCCCGGCGCGGGTGCTCGTCGACCGAGAACACGCGCGGGTTGCCGTCGCGATCGGTGTACTCGACCGCCACGATCTCCTCTTCGAACGCCCCGGAGTCGATCGACGCGATCGCCTGTCCGTGGCTGTACGCGGCCCACTCGTCGACGTCGCGGCGGGTGAGGCCGACCTCGCGCGCCGTGTTCTCGCCGACCGTGATCGACATGTCGAACGCCGGCGCGTCCGGCGTCTCGGGATGGCTGGGCGACATCCAGATCTCGGGCTCGCCCCCGGGCTGGGCCATCCAGCTCTGTGGCGCGGAGCTGGAGCTCTGGGTCCCGCCGGCGACCACGACGGTGTCCATCCCCGCCTTGATGCTGCCCGCCCCGAGTTGCACCGCGCTCATGCCCGACGCGCAGTGGCGGTTGTCGGCGATGCCGGCCACGTTGTCGAGGCCGAGCACGACCGCGGTGTGGCGGGCGATGTCACCGCCGCCGTAGAGCGATTCGCCGAGGACGATGTCGTCGATGTCGGCGGCCGCGATGCCGGAGCGGGAGACGGCCTCACCGACCGCGATCTCGGCCAGGCGGAACGCGTCGACGTCGACGAGCGAGCCCTTGCGGGCCCGGCCGATCGGCGTGCGGGCGGCGGCGACGATGACGGCTTCGGTCACGGTGGCTCCTTCGGGCCCGGCGGGCGTTCCGACGGGCGGCCACTGTAACTCCGGCCCCGAACCGGTCGCCCGGTTCAGGCACCCCCGACGGGCATCTGCTCCTCGTCGGTGAGCCGGGCGAGCTCGGCGTCGACGTCGGGCCCGGCCTCCACGTGCAATCGGGGGATGATCCGGTCGAGCCAGCGCGGGAACCACCAGTTGCGGTCGCCGAGCAGCTCCATCGTCGCGGGGACCAGCACCATCCGCACGACGGTGGCATCGACGAAGATGGCGGTCGCCAACCCGAGCCCGAAGAGCTTGATCGTGGTGGCGTCACCGAGGACGAAGCTCCC
>DASUAS010000451.1:0-7862 GCA_035763625.1 Acidimicrobiia bacterium | reverse complement strand
GTAGCGCTCGGTGAACGCGGGGGTGAGGCGGAGGAACGGCTCGAACTGACCGGGGATGGGTGGGAACGTCACGGGGTCGGTCACGATCCCGACGATGCGGAACGTCACCTGGGGTTCGTCGGTGAAGGGCAGCTGGTCGATCGCTCCCTGCGTGCCGGTGCCGGCGAGCCGAGCGGGCAGTCCGGCGACGAACGGCACGATCTCGCGGTCGAACGTGGCACGCCGGACGAACCGGAGCGTCAGCTGATCGCCGATCCCGAGGTCGAGCGTGCGCGCGGTCTCGTAGTCGAGCATGGCTTCGTCGACCCGGTCGGGGTCGAACGCGCGTCCTTCGAGGATCTTCCACCGGTCCAGCGTCTTCCCGAGCGGACCGCGGGTCGTGGCGAGCGGTTGGAAGTCGGTCTGGTCGAGGCTGCGGCCGTCAGCGGTGCGACCGAGGAAGAAGAGGAAGCTCGCCCGCGCCGAGCGCTCGACCTCGGGGAGGGCGGCGACCTGGTCGAGGTCGACGTCCTGGGTGAGGAAGTCCCGGCTCTCGGTGATGCTGGCGTCGCTCGGCGACGACGTGGCGAGGAAGCGTTGATAGGCGGTGTCGGTGCGGCGGGCGGCGGCAGCGACCGCGATGGCGGCGCCGCCGGCGATGCCGATCAGCAGCGCCAGCGCGACCCATGCGAGCAGACGGCGCCGGAGGTCGGCCCGAGCCCGGACCCAGACGGCGCGCATCGGGAGGTTCTAGCCGGTGGCGGACCCGTTCGCGCCGTCACCGAAGCGCTCCCACACGTCGCGTACGACGGCGGGACCGAACTCCTCCTTGTGCACGTACTCGGCGGCGCCCGAGGACCCGGCGTCGGACGGCAGGTCGGCAGCCTGGTACGTGGAGAGGAGCATCACCACCGCGTGCGGATGCGCGGCCCGGATGCGGCGGGTGGCCTCGATCCCGTTGATGCCCGGCAGGTTGATGTCCATGAGGACGAGCCCGGGAGCGAGCGAGTCGGCGAGCTCGACCGCCTCCTCTCCGCTCTCGGCTTCGCCCACGACCTCGAACCCGGGCGTCGCGGTCACGACCGCGCGGGCGGCGCGGCGGAAGGGAGCTTGGTCGTCGACGATCAGGACGGGGACCGGATCGGCCATGTCCCCATTGTCCCACCGGCGCGGCGGACCTGGCAGGGTGCGGACACCACCGCACGGGGTGGGGAGCCCCCACCGACTCCACGGTTCGGCCCACGCCAGACGAGCGAGCGGGGGCGAACGACGGGGGAAGAGCTAGCGGTCGGCCAGGTAGAGGAGGACCGCCTTCACCCGGCGGTGGACGTCGGGCTCCTCGGAGAGGCCCAGCTTCGAGAACACCGAGTTGATGTGCTTCTCCACCGCCCGTTCCGACAGGCCCAGCGCGGCGGCGACCGAGGCGTTGTTGCGGCCCTGGGCCATCTCGGCCAGGACCTCGCTCTCACGCGGCGTGAGGTGCTGGAGCGGGGAGTCGGCCCGGCGCGAGCGGGCGTCGACCAGCGCCTCCACCACCTTCGGGTCGATCACCGAGCCACCCGCCGCGACCTCGCGCACCGCGCGCACGAGCTGGTCGACATCGGAGACGCGCTCCTTCAGCAGGTAGGCGCGCCGTTCGGATCCGCCATCGAGCAGCTCGAGCGCGTAGCCGGGTTCGACGTACTGGCTGAGCACCACCACGCCGAGCTGCGGGTGCGTGTGGCGGAGCTGCGCCGCCGCGCGCACGCCTTCGTCGGTTCCGGTCGGCGGCATGCGGATGTCGGTGAGCACGACGTCGGGGGTGTCGGACTCGACCGCGGCGATGAGACCGTCGAAGTCCTCGCACGCGCCCGCGACCTCGATGTCGGGATCGGCGTCGAGCAGGCGCGTGACGGCCTCACGAACGAGGTAGTTGTCCTCGGCGACGAGCACCCGGATGGCCATGTCGGGGAGGCTATCCGGGGCGGGATGGCTTGCTGCGTCCGCGAGGACCGAGCGTGCCGATGCGAGCGAGGGTGGGAAAGTAGCCTCCTCGCTCGATGCGTGCGCGCCGGGCAGCCGCTCTCGCACCCGTGATGGTGCTCGTCGTGGTGATCGCATGCGCGGTCGTCGCGCTCGGCGCCGGTCCCGCGACCGCAGGCCCGAACGAGCGCATCCTCGACTATCGCAGCGACGTCACCATCGGGCACGACGGCACCATCGAGGTGCACGAGACGATCGTGTACGACTTCGGCGTCGTGCCGCACCACGGGATCTTCCGGAGCATCCCGGTGCGCACCGACCAGTCGGGCAAGGACGGCTACGACCGCGTCTACCCGCTGACCGTGGTGTCGGTGACCGGATCGGCCGACACGCCGGCGCAGTACACGGTCGAAGACGACGGCGATCTCAACCGACGCATCAAGATCGGTGATCCCGACCGGACGATCACCGGCGAGCACACCTACGACATCGTCTACCGCGTGCGCGGCGCGATGAACACCTTCGCCGACCACGACGAACTGGTCTGGAACGCGATCGGTCCCGAGTGGTCGGTGCCGATCGAGCAGGCTTCGGCAGTGGTCCACGCGCCGGCCGACATCCAGAAGGTGTTCTGCGCGACCGGCCAGTACGGCGCGCTGGATCCGTGCGACACGTCGAACAGCCGCGGTACGACGGCCGACTTCTCGAAGGCACCCCTCGACCCGTTCAACGGGATGACGTTCACGGTCGCGCTGCCGAAGGGCGCGGTGGTGCCGCCGCCGAAGCCGATCCTCGAGGAGCGGTTCAGCGTCACCTCGGCGTTCCGGGTGACGCCGGCGACGGGGGGCATCGCCGGCGCCATGCTCGCGCTCCTCGCGCTGATCGTGATCTTCCTGATCTGGAAGTTCGGGCGCGACCGCCGCTACGCGGGCTCGGCGGTCGACGCCGCATACGGCGAGGACGGTGGTCCCGAGGTGGCGGCGCCCCTGCACGAGGCGGAGACGCCGGTCGAGTTCGAGCCTCCCGAGGAGCTGCGCCCCGGTGAGCTCGGCACGCTGATCGACTTCGTCGCCGGCCCCCTCGACGTCACCGCGACCATCATCGACCTCGCGGTGCGCGGCTACCTCAAGATCGAGGAGGTCGACAAGGAGTGGTACCAGTTCAAGCACGACTGGAAGCTCACCAAGGTTCCCCAGGAGGGTCAGCTCCGCCAGTACGAGCGCTCGCTCTACAGCGGCCTGTTCAAGGACGGTGACGAGGTCAAGCTGTCCGAGCTCGAGAACACGTTCGCGGGGCGGATGTCCAAGGTGCGCGAGCAGCTGATGGACGACGCCATGTCGAAGGGGTGGTTCAGCCGCAAGCCCGGCACGGTGAAGGTGCTGTGGGGCCTGCTCGGAATCGTCGTGCTCGCGGCCGGCATCGCCCTCACCATCCTCCTCGCGGCGGAGACGCACGCCGCGCTGGTGGGTGTGCCCGTGATCGTCGCCGGCGTCTTGCTGCTGGTCGCGTCGCGGTGGATGCCGAAGCGCACCGCCAAGGGCTATTCGGTGTTGCGCCACACGCTCGGCTTCAAGCGGTTCATCGACGAGTCGGAGAAGCACCGCGCGCAGTTCGCCGAACGCGCCAACATCTTCTCCGAGTACCTGCCGTACGCGGTCGTCTTCGGCGCCACCGACAAGTGGGCGAAGGCGTTCGCCGACCTCGGGAACGAACCCGACACGTCGTCGTGGTACGTGTCGCAGCACGCGTTCGACTACGCGGTGTTCTCGAGCGCGATCGACGGCTTCGCCACCACCAGCGCGGGCACGCTCACGTCGTCGCCGGCGTCGACGGGATCGAGCGGGTTCAGCGGTGGTGGGTTCTCCGGCGGTGGCGGTGGTGGAGGTGGCGGCGGCTCCTGGTAGCGGGTCCTTCCGGGGCGCGGTGCCGACGACGAGCATCCGCCATCGAGGGTGGCTCACCCCAGCACCGGATCCCGCGCTCGGGGCAAGATGTGGATGTGAGCGACGTCACCTCGTCCCCGACGGCATCGACCTCGACCTCGTCCTCGTGAAGACCGACGTCGGGATCTGCCCGGCCACCTTGCTGGTCGACGCCTTCGGCGCCGGCCCCGACGAGTTGCGCGCCGCGGGTGCAGCCGCAACCGCAGCGGGCTTTCGCGACGCCTCGTTCTGGACGTTCCAGCTCGACGGGTTCGCCGGCTCCGGACTCCGGCCCGTGGTGCTCGAGGCGGCGCTCGCGTGGGCCGGTGACGATGCGGCCGCCGCGGCCGCGGAGGCGGAGCAGTACGCCGCCCTCGCCGCCGAACGCAGTTCGTCACTGGTGATGGCGGTGACCATGGCGCCCACGATCACCGACGTCGCACGAGCCCGCCGTCAACTCGGGGACCTCGCGCGAGTGGTTGCCGAGCAGGGGGCGACGGTCTGCGTCGAGTTCTTCGCGTGGAGCGCGCTCAACGACCTCCGCACCACCTGGGACCTGGTGGCACCGATCCCCGACGTCGGGCTCGTCCTCGACACCTTCCACTGGCAGCGCCAACCCGGCGGACCCGACTGGGGGCTGCTGGCGTCGCTCCCCGGCGATCGGATCTGCTACGTGCAGTTGGCCGACGCGGGTGCGACGCCGATGGCCGATCCGGAAGCCGAGGCCATGACCGCGCGGCTGCTGCCGGGCGAGGGTGTCGTCGACTTCGCGCGGTTGTTCGACGTGCTCGACGCGATCGGCGCGGACCCGTTCGTCGCGACCGAGACCTTCAACCCGAGTGTCGTCGAGCGCCTCGGTGCCGACGCCGCCGCGCTCGCGATCCGCGACGCGGCACGGTCGGTCCTCGAGTGACCCTCCACTGAAGGTGCGCGTCGTTCACCACCGGCGGTGAAAAGCGCGCATGAATGCGGCCGCGGCCGCGGCGCGCCGCGGTCGTGACCCGGCGTGGGTGACCCGGCTACCTATGACTCGGTAGTTCGCGCGGCGCGCGCGCGGATGGCATTGTGCGGACGACGAGCGATCCGGAGGGGCGTGCGTGGGTCCGTTGCACGGGGTGAAGGTGATCGAGCTGGCCGGCATCGGCCCGGGCCCGTTCGCGGGCACGTTGCTCTCCGACATGGGCGCCGAGGTGGTGCGCGTCGAGCGCGCCGAGCTCGCGACGTCGGCCACCCGGCCGAGCGGGTTCATCTTCGACGGGCGTGGGCGGCGCGCCGTCACCGTCGACCTCAAGCATCCCGACGGGGTCGGGACGGTGCTGCGCCTGGTCGAGCGCGCCGACGCGCTCATCGAGGGGTTCCGGCCCGGTGTGACCGAGCGACTCGGCCTCGGTCCCGACGCGTGCCTGGCGCGCAACCCGCGCCTGGTCTACGGACGCATGACCGGTTGGGGACAGCACGGCCCGCTCGCGCAGGCCGCCGGTCATGACCTCAACTACATCGCGCTCGCCGGTGCGCTCGCGCACTTCGGTCGGGTCGGGCAACCGCCCACGCCACCGCTCAACATGGTGGGTGACTACGGCGGCGGCGGCATGTTCCTCGCCTTCGGCGTGGTGTGCGGCGTCCTCGAGGCGCGCACGTCCGGTCAGGGCCAGGTGGTCGACGCGGCGATGGTCGACGGCGCCGCGTACCTGATGGGCGCGATGTGGGGTCTGCGCGGCATGGGCGGTTTCAGCGAGGAGCGCGGCACCAACCTCCTCGACACCGGGTCGCCGTTCTACGACGTGTACGAGACCGCCGACGGCGAATGGGTGTCGATCGGGTCGATCGAACCGCAGTTCTTCGCGCAGCTGCTCGAGCTCACGGGGATCGAGCACGACGACCTGCCCCACCAGATGGACCGCAGCGGATGGCCGCTGCTCCGCGAGCGGCTCACCGCGGTCTTCAAGGCGAAGACGCGCGCCGAGTGGGTCGACGTGCTCGAAGGGACCGACGTGTGCTTCGCGGCGGTGCTGCCGATGAGCGAGGCCAAGGCGCACCCGCACGTCGTCGCGCGCGGCATCGTGGTCGAGCACGACGACATCGACCAGCCCGCGCCGGCCCCGCGCTTCTCGCGCACGGCGGAGGAGATCCAGGGCCCCGCCGCGTTGCCGGGCGAGCACTCGGAGGCGGTGCTCGCCGACTACGGGTTCTCCGCCGACGAGGTCGACGCCCTGCTGACGTCGGGTGCCGTCACCCGCCGGAGTCGATGACGGCGCGCACCGCGTCGAGTCGAACCTCGAGCTCCTCGTCGTCGTCCGCGGTCACGGTGACGTGGCCGAGCTTGCGACCGAGGCGCGGCGCCTTGCCGTAGTCGTGCAGGTGCGCGCCCGCGATGGCGAGCACCGCGTCGCGTGACGGCATCACGCCGATGCAGTTCACCATCACGCTCGGTCCGCACGCCGCGGTCGATCCGAGCGGCCACCCGAGCACCGCCCGCACGTGGTTCTCGAACTGGCTGGTGTCCGCGCCCTCGATGGTCCAGTGGCCCGAGTTGTGCACGCGGGGCGCGATCTCGTTGGCGAGCAGTTCGCTTCCCAGGTCGAAGAGCTCGACTGCGAGCACGCCCACGTGGTCGAGATCGCTCAGAAGTCGCGTGGCGACGGTCTCGGCGCGCTGCTGCAGCGCGTCGTCGAGGCCGGGCGCGGGCGCGCGGCTCACGCGGAGGATGCCACCTTCGTGGTGGTTCTCGACCAGCGGCCAGCACGCGACCTCACCGTCGACGCCGCGCACCGCGAGCACCGACAGCTCGCGGTCGAACGGCACCAGCGACTCCAGGATCAGGGGCTGGCCGCCGAGGACCGACCACGCCCGGGCCACGTCGCCGGGCGCGCGCAGCACCTCCTGACCCTTGCCGTCGTAGCCGCCCCGCCGCGTCTTGAGCACCGCCGGGAGTCCGCCGACCGCATCGACCGCGGCGTCGAGGCTCGCGCGGTCATCGACGGCCGCGAACGCGGGCGTGGCGATGTCGAGCCGCCGGAACGCCTCCTTCTCGGAGAGGCGGTCCTGTGACACCTCGAGCGACCGCGCGCCGGGACGCACCGGGAGGTCGCGCGCCAAGAAGCGCGCCGCGTCGGCCGGTACGCCCTCCCATTCGTAGGTCACGACGTCGGCGCCACGTGCCACCTCCGTCAGCGCGGCCGCGTCGCCGAGCGCGCCGACCACCAGGTCGCCCACCGCGCCCGCCGGCGCGCCGTCACCCGGATCGAGGAAGCGGAACGCCACGTCGAGGGGGATCCCGGCGAGCGCGAGCATGCGACCGAGCTGGCCGCCCCCGAGCACCGCCATCACCTGCTTCGGCATCGCCGAGTTGTCTAGCGCACCCGCACCCCGGATAGAGGGGGAGAGCGGTGGGTAGAGGTGGCAGTCGTGGGGACGGCCGCGAGCGTGGTGGTGCTGGTGGCCGTGCTCGCACTCGTCGCGTGGGGTCGGTTCCCCGATCTGCTCGTCGCCGGTGCCGGCGCGCTGCTGGTGCTCGTCGTCGGCCTCGTGTCGCTCGACGAGGTCGGCGACACCCTCGACCGGCTCGCGCCCACGCTTGCGTTCCTCGCCGCGGTGTTCGTGCTCGCCGAGGTGGCGCGCGAAGCAGGGTTGTTCCGGGTCGCGGGCGCGTGGATGGCGGCGAGAGGGCGCACGCCGCAGCTCCTCGTGGTCGCGGTCTCGGCGGGCGCGGTGGTCGTGACCGTCCTCGTGGGGCTCGACGCCACCGCGGTGCTGTTCACGCCGGTCGTGATCCAGCTCGTCGCCCGCCGCGACGTGAGCCCGGACCCGCCGCTGCTGGCCACGACCCAGCTCGCCAACGCGTCGTCGAGCCTGCTGCCGGTGTCGAACCTCACCAACCTGCTCGTGTTCTCGGCCACCGGGCTGACCTTCGGTGGCTTCGCGCTCCGCATGGCCCTGCCGACGCTGGCGGCGTCGTCGGTCGTGGCCGGCACCGCGGTCTGGAGCGAGCGCCGGGCCGGC
>DASUAS010000450.1:0-19047 GCA_035763625.1 Acidimicrobiia bacterium | reverse complement strand
GGTGTGCGCGACCGGCGACGGCGGCTTCCTCTTCGCCGCCACCGAGCTGTCGACCGCGGTGCAGTACGGCATCAACACCGTGACCGTCGTCTACAACGACGAGGCGTACGGCAACTCCAACCGCGACCAACGCGAGCGCTTCGGCGGCCGAGAGATCGGCACCGCGCTGCGCAACCCCGACTTCGTGAAGTTCGCCCAGTCGTTCGGCGCCGACGCCGCGCGCGTGGCGAAGGGCGACGACGTCGGCCCCGCCGTGCGCGAGGCTCTGGGCAACGACCGTCCCACCGTCATCGAGGTGCCCATGGACCGCCTCCCCTCCCCCTTCTGATGAGCACAGTCGAGGTCCGCCGGCGAGCGGGCGCGCTCGGTGCGGAGGTCACCGGCGTCGACATCGCCGACGTCGACGACGCGACGTTCGCCGCGCTGCACGACGCGTTGCTCGAGCACCTCGTGCTGTGCGTGAAGGGGCAGGCCCACGCCACCCCCGACGATCAGGTCGCGTTCACCGCCCGCTGGGGCCGCATCGAGCCGCACCCCTACGTGCCGCCGATCGAGGGCCACCCGGAGATCATCGAGATCTACGATCCCAATCCGATCACCGTCACCTGGCACTCCGACTTCACCTACGCCAAGCAGCCGCCGTCGGTGAGCCTGCTGCTCGGTCGGATCATCCCGCCCGTCGGCGGCGACACGATGTTCTCCAACGGCTACCTCGCCTACGAAGGCCTCTCCGACGGCCTGCGCGCCACCGTCGACTCGCTGCGCGCGGTGCACCACGCCACCCAGCTCGCGATCGACAGCGGCATGCCCGACGACGAGATCGTGAACTCGCACCCCGTGGCGTGCACGCACCCCGAGACGGGCCGACGCGCGCTGTTCGTCAACGACAACTACACGAAGCACTTCGACGGGTGGTCGGTCGACGACAGCCAACCCCTGCTCGACCTCCTCTACGCGCAGTTCGACAAGCCCGAGCACACGTTCCGCCATCGCTGGGAGGAGGGCGACCTCCTCATCTGGGACAACCGCTGCGCGCAGCACTCGGTGGTCGGTGACACCGACGGTGCCCGCCGTTCCCTGCACCGCACGACCGTCGCCGGCACGACACCCGTCTGAGCCGGGATCGCTCGAGGAGGCAACCCCGACATGACCGACATCCCCTGGATCGTCAGCCTCGACGACCACGTCGTCGAACCCCCCGACATCTGGACCTCGCGCCTGCCGGCCAGGTACCGCGACGTCGGGCCCCACATCGTCATGGCGCCCGCGGGCACCCCGATCCTCGACGGCGGCACGTACCGCGAGGCGCCCGGCACCGACGGACCCGACGTGGCGTGGTGGTTCTACGAGGACCAGCAGTACTCGGTGAAGCGCCTCATCGCGGCGGCGGGCTACCCGGCCGACGAGATCGGCTTCGACGGCATCACCTTCGACCAGATGCGGCCCGGCTGCTGGCAGCCGCAGGCGCGCATCGAGGACATGACGATGAACCACGTGGAAGCCTCGCTGTGCTTCCCGAACTACCCGCGGTTCTGCGGCCAGATCTTCCTGCGCGGCAACGACAAGGAGCTCTCGAGGCTCTGCGTCGAGGCGTACAACGACTGGCAGGTCGACGAGTGGTGCGCCGGCAGCGACGGTCGACTCATCCCGTTGTGCCTGGTTCCGTTGTGGGACGCCGACCTCGCCGCGGCCGAGGTGCGGCGCAACGCAGCGCGCGGCGTGCGCGCGGTCGCGTTCTCGGAGCTGCCGTCGTGGCTCGGGCTGCCGAGCATCCACACCGGGTACTGGGACCCGTTCTTCGCCGCGTGCGCGGAGACGAAGACCGTCGTCGCCATGCACATCGGGTCGGGCACCAAGACCATCGCGACCTCGGAGGACGCGCCCGACGCGGTGCAGGCCACCAACATCTTCACCAACAGCGCGGTGTCGCTCGTCGACTTCCTCTACTCCGGCCTGCTGGTGCGCCACCCCGACCTGCAGCTGCTCTACGCCGAAGCGCAGATCGGGTGGATCCCGTTCGTGCTCGAACGCGTCGACGACGTGTGGGACACCCACCGCGGCTGGAGCCACAGCCAGGACATCGTGGGCGAACCGCCGTCGCAGTACTACTACCGCCAGGTCACCAGCTGCTTCTTCAAGGACAGCGTCGGACTCGAGCTCATGGACCGCGTCGGTCGTCACAACATCGCGTTCGAGACCGACTACCCGCACCAGGACGGCACCTGGCCCAACACCCACCAGGTCGCCAAGGAGCTCTTCGGCCACCTCGACGACGAGACCATCCACGACATCGTGCGCGGCAACGCCATCCGCCTGCTCGACCTCGAGCTCGGCGACGGCACCGCCCCGCGCTCGTAGCTCCGATCGCCTCGATGCTCGTCGCCGCCGACGCGCTGCGTCGCCAGCTCGAAGTGCTGGTCGGCGCGCTCGGCGTCCCCGCCGCCCAAGCGGTCGTCGTCGCCGACAACCTCCTCGAGGCCGACCTGCGCGGCGTCGACTCCCACGGCAGCCACCTGCTCGCGCTCTACACGGGACGCGTCCGCAGCGGGCACCTCCGGCCCGACACCGTGGTGTCCACCGTCGTCGATCGCGGTTCCACGGTGGTGCTCGACGGCGGCATCGGCTTCGGGCAGATCGCAGGGGTCGCCGCCGTCGATCTCGCCGTCGAACGAGCGCGAGAACACGGCACGGCCACCGTCGCGGTGCGCGAGATCACGCACGTGGGCGCGCTCGGCTACTACACGATGCGCGCCGCCGCCGCCGGTTGCTTCGCGATGGCGTTCCAGAACGGGGGCACCATCGTCCCGCCCTTCGGGGGGACCACCGGGCTCTTCTCCACCAACCCGTTCTCGTACGCGGTGCCCGCGGGGCGTCACGCCGACCTCGTGTACGACGTCGCCACCACCGCAGCCGCCGGCAACAAGATCCTCCTCGCGCGGAAGCGTGGCGACGCGACGATCCCCGAGGGCTGGGCCAACGACGAGCACGGCTACCCCACCACCGACCCGCAGGCGGCGTCGATCTCGCAGCTGCAGTGGTTCGGCGGCCACAAGGGCTTCGGCATCGGCCTGCTCGTCGAGATCATGGCCGGCGTGCTCGCCGACAGCAGCTTCGGCACCACCGAGCACAGCGCGTCGGAGCTCACCGGCTGGGACCGCCTCGCCAAGGGCGCCAGCTTCGTGGTGCTCGACGTCACGCGCTTCCTCCCCCTCGACACGTTCCGCGCGCACGTCGACGCGCTGATCGACGACGTCCACGCCTCCGAGCTCGCGCCTGGCACCGAACGCATCCTGGTGCCCGGTGAGCTCGAGGCCGAACGGCGCGCCGAACGGCTCGCCCACGGCATCCCGCTCGACGACGCGCTCGTCGACGAGCTCGACGCCATCGCCGCCTCCCTCGACCGTCCACCACTCCAGCAGGAGATGTGATGACCGACCGCTACGGACTCTCGACGATCAGCACCGAGCTGCACGACGACGGCGTGCTCGTCGCGACGCTGAACCGGCCGGAGCAGCGCAACTCGCTGAACCCGCAGATGCACCTCGAGCTCAAGCTGCTCTACGAGCGCATCGTCGCCGACGACGAGCTCAACGCGGTGGTGCTCACCGGCGCCGGCAAGTACTTCTGCGTGGGCGCCGACTTCAACGACATGAAGGCCAACGAGGCCTACCCCGACGGTCACCCCGGGCTGCTGATCGAGTCGGTGGCGATGGCGCGCAACATCTTGGCCGTGCGGGTGCCGCTGATCGCCGCCATCAACGGCGACGCCATCGGCATCGGCGCCACCATCTCCCTGTTCTGCGACGTCGTGTACATGGCCGACGACGCTCGCATCGCCGATCCGCACGTGCGCGGCGCGATCGTGTCGGGTGACGGCGGTGCGGTGCTCTGGCCGCTCCTGATGGGTCCCAACCGGGCCAAGGAGTACCTCATGACCGGCGACCTGGTGAGCGCGCCCGACGCCGACCGGCTGGGGCTCGTGAACCACGTCGTCCCGCGCGACCGGGTGCTCGACGAGGCGATGGCGATGGCGCAGCGCCTCGCCGCGGGACCGGCGGTCGCGATCCGCTTCAACAAGCGCCTGGTGAACAAGGAGCTGGAGATGCGGGTGGTGCAGCTCTACGACCTTTCGGTGGCCTTCGAGGCGATCACCTTCGAGACCGCCGACCACCGCGAGGCGGTCGACTCGTTCCTCGAGAAGCGCCCGGCGACCTTCCGCTCGGGCAAGCTCGGCGGCCCGTGACACGGCCCGTGGACCGACGCGCCATCGTCACCGGTGGCGCCAGCGGGATGGGTGCCGCCACCGTCGCAGCGCTCCGCGTCCGCGGCGTCGCGGTCGCGGTGTTCGACGTCGCCGACGACCCGCCGGTCGACGTGGCCGATCCTGACTCGGTCGCCGCGGGCGTGGCCCGGGTGCGCGCCGAGCTCGGTCAGATCGACATCGTCGTGAACGCGGCGGGCATCGGCACCGGCGGCACGCTCGACGACCCGGAGTACCCGGCGACGTGGGAGCGCACCCTGGCCGTCAACCTCACCGGAGCCATGCACGTGGTGCGCGCGTGCCTCGACGACCTGGTCGCGAGCGGCGCCGGACGGATCGTCAACGTGGCGTCGACCGAGGGGCTCGTCGCGGCGCGTCGCACGTCGCCCTACACCGTGTCGAAGCACGGCCTGGTCGGGTTCACCCGCTCTCTGGCGGTCGATCTCGGCCGCCAGGGCGTCACCGCCAACGCGGTGTGCCCGGGCCCGATCGTGACCGGCATGACCGCCGCCATCCCGGAGGCGGCTCGCGACGAGTACGCGCGTCGCAACGTCCCCGCCGGGCGCTACGGCCGGCCCGAGGAGGTCGCGCACCTGATCGTCGCGCTCACCGACGTGGAGGCGTCGTACGTGAACGGCGCGGTGATCACCGTCGACGGCGGCATGACCGCGATGGGCTGACCACCTCGATCAGGAGCCCCCGATCACGAGCCCTTGATGAGGTCGGCCTTGATCGTGACGCCGTTGCGCTTGTTGCAGTCGAAGGTGCCCTTCTTCTTGGGCGCCAGCCGCACGAACTTGCCCTTCTGCAGCTGCACCACCGCCAGGCACGGCGTGGGCACCTTGTTCTTGATGTCGACGGTGCCGATCATCCCGCCGGCGTCGAAGCTCGTCAGCGCGTCGACGCCGGTGCTGAGGAGCGCCTTGCGGGTGATCCCGTTGACGCCGTCCTGCTTCACGATCGCGTCGACCGCCTGCTTGAACGCGAGCGTCGCGGTCCAGCCGTAGACCGCGAAGCCGTCGGCGTTCTTCGTGCCCACGTACTTCAAGAAGGCCTGCAACGTCTTGTTCGTCGACGCCTCCTCGAAGGGCAGGAAGGTCATCGGGATGTACTCGCCCTCCATGACGTCGGCCTGCTGCTTCACCGTCTTGTCGTAGCAGGCGATCGTGCACGCCCACACGATGTCGGGATCGGTGAGCCCCTGCAGCTGCGCCTCGCTGCGGAGGAGGATGGCGCTGTTGGCGGCCGCGGTCACGTACGCGTAGTTCGAGCCGTCGGTCTTCATCTTCTGGACGATCGGCGTGTACGCGCTCTGCGGCGACCGGCCACCGATGTTCACGTCCTGATCCGACTTGACGCCGGCCTGCTCGGCCACGGTGACGAGCACGGTGCCACCGCGGTTCGCGTCCTGCGTGTCACCCGAGACGATCATCGCCCCGTGCAGATCGTTCTTGTGCGTCTTGAGGAGGTACTTCGAGTCGAACTGGTTGCCCTGGTAGGTCTGGGGGTTCTGGTCCTTGGTCTTGCAGTCGAGCGCCGGCGGGCTCACGGGGTACGACACCCGTGAGCACGACTCGACCACGCCGGTCGTCACGCTGGCGAGGTCGGGCAGGCCGGTCGCCGCGCCGGTCTGGTCCTTGCACTGCTCGGCGTCGTCCATGTTCGACAGGAAGAGCGCGAAGGTCCCGACCATGGCGTAGTCCTGGGAGCACGCCGTGATGACGCCGTTGCGGGCGTCGTTCGGGGTGAGCTTGGAGTCGATGAAGTCGACCACCAGCTTGCGGCCGGCCACCCCGCCACCCCCCGCCTTGCTGTTGAGGTACTTGGCCGCGCCGATCACGCCGTCGCGCGCCCCTTTGAACAGCCCGGGCGCGAACGGGTTGTCGACGTCGGCGATCACCGCGATGTGGATCTCCTTGGCGCTCACGCCGACGTCGGTCGCCTTCGGCGCCTCGTTCGACGACTGCGCAGTGGCCGGAGCGACGGCCAGCGCCACCATGGCGGCGATGCAGACGCCGACCAGCACGATGCGACCCTTGCGGAACATGGCGCTCTTCCCCTCTCGCCCGGGCGGGGGCGCCGGGCGCGGCATACTGTATACATCTGCTCCGAGCGGGTGGCATCGGGCCCCCGGAGGCACCAAGATCCCCCGGTGGCCGACGTCGATCAGCACCTGGAAGCGCTCGGGATCGTGCTCCCGGGCCCGCATCCTCCCCACGATCCGCTCGACGCGGTGGTGGTCCACGGCGGGCGCGCCCGCACCTCGGGGCAGCTCCCCCGCGACCACGACGGCAATCTCGTGCACCCAGGGCTTCTCGGTGCCGACCTGATCGTGGAGCAGGGCACCGAGGCGGCCCGCTGGTGCGCGCTGAACGCGCTGTCGGTGCTGCGGGCCGAGCTGGGCGGGTTCGACCGGATCGAGCGGGTGCTCACCGTGCTCGGCTTCGTCGCCTCCGTCCCGGGGTTCGACCAGCAACCCGCGGTGGTCGACGGCGCCAGCCGGCTCCTGCACGAGGTGTTCGGTGAGGCCGGGCGCCACTCGCGTTCCGCCATCGGGGTGGCTGCGTTGCCGCGCGGAGGCGCGGTCGAGATCGAGGTCGAGGTCGCGCTCCGCGGTTGAGGCGTCGCCGGTGCCCGGTGTGGGTACGGGCCCGTCATGGAACGTCAGAGCAACCTGCACGGCCGTCGGCTCGACGACGAGCTCGAGCGAGAGGTCCAGTCGATCACCCGGGGCGCACCGGTCGAGGCGCGCATCGAAGAGGGCCGGGCCATGGAAGACGCCGGCGACGGCGAGCCGGTACCCCAGTCGCTGGTCGCGGAGACGGCGGATGCCGAGGGCGGTGACGAGCTCGACGGCGGTCTCTCACGCGGGGAGCTGGTCGCCCGCAGCGACCTCGGGATCCACCTGCGCCCGGGCATCTTCCCCGCCGGGAGGACCGAGATCCTCGCGTGCGCGGCGGAGGAGCACGCCTCACTCGAGCTGCTCGGCCAGCTGGAGGCGCTCCCCGACCGCGAGTACGACACCGTGCAGGACGTCTGGGAAGGGCTCGGCGGCAGGCGCGAGGAGCGCGATCACGGCGTCCCCGCCCCTGCCGCGGCGCCGGCAGCACCGATGCAGACCGCGCCGGTCACCCCGGACCGGCGGTTCCCGTTCCGGTTCGACCCGTGGTACCGGTTGGCGGCGCTTCCGTTCGCGGTGGCGCCGGCGTCGGCCCACGTCGACGTGACCACCACCGCCGACGGCGGGCGCGTCCTCAGTGCCCGCTTCGGACCCTGGTGTGTGACCACCCCGGTGGACAACGTCGCCGACACCGCGGTCACGGGCCCCTACTCGTTGCTCAAGACGGCCGGGCCCGCGCACGTGTCGCTCATCGACTTCGGCCTCACGTTCGCCACCAACGGCGCGCGCGGGCTGTGCATCCGATTCCGACGGTCGGTCCCGGGCGTCGCCCCGACCGGTCGGTTGCGCCATCCCGCGCTCACCGTCACCGTCGACGACGTCGAGGGGCTGGCCCGCGCGCTCATGTCGACCTGACGGAGGAATCCCCGGTGTGAGAGATTGACCCTCTCATGACGACCGAGGGGACACCAGCATGAAGGCAGCACGGTTGGAGGACGGCGAGCTCCACATCCGCGACGTCCCGATCCCCGAACCCGAGTTCGAAGAGGCGCTGGTCCGCATCAGCGCCGCGGGCGTCTGCCACTCCGACCTGCACCTGGCCAAGGCGGACTGGTACGGGATCGGCGGCAGCGGCGTGATCGGTCACGAGGCCATCGGCATCGTCGAGGCGCTGGGCCCCGGCGCCGACGCCTACGTGTCGGTCGGCGACCGCGTGATCCTGGGCCTCGGTGGTGCCGGCGGTGGCTACTGGTGCGGCGCGTGCCGCGAGTGCCTGAGCGGGCGTCCCCGCCTCTGCGCGCAGAGCAAGCCGATCATGGGCACCTTCTCCGAGCACTTCCCCGTCTACGCCAAGTCGCTGGTGGTGATCCCCGACGAGCTCGGCGACGAGGAGGCGCCGCTCGCCTGCGGCGGCCTCACCGCGTACGGCGCGGTGAAGAAGCTGCTCGCCCACCACGTGCTGCCCGGCCGTCCCGTCGCGATCATCGGCGCCGCCGGTGGGCTCGGTCACTACGCGGTGCAGATCGCCAAGGCGTTCGGCTACACCGTGGTGGGCGTCGACGTCGGCCAGGAGCGGTTGGACTTCGTGAAGTCGCTCGGCGCCGACTACGCGCTCGACGCGTCCGAAGCGCTCGACACCGTGCGGGCGGAGCTCGGCGGCGTCGATGCGAGCTTGGTGTTCTCGGCGCGCGTCGCCGGCTTCCGCCTCGGCTTCGACCTCCTCGGGCCACACGGCCTGTTCGTGGGCGTGGGCCTGCCGCCCACCGCCGACGGCAACCTCGAGTTCAACCCGTTCGAGCTGTTCATGAAGGATCCCACCATCATCTTCTCGGCGGTGGGGACCGTGCAGGACATGCGCGAGCTCGTCGCGCTCGCGACCGCGGGCAAGGTGAAGACCCACGTGTCGCGCACCGGCCCGCTCACTGAGCTCGGCGACATCTTCGAGGAGCTCGAGGCGAGCAAGTACCTCGGCCGCGCCGTCCTCACCGACCTCTCTCGCTGACTCTCCCCCGTCGCTCGCTCCCGCTCGCTCCGTCCCAGCGGACGAGGCCCTGCAAAGCCGGATCCTCGCCCGGGCGTTCACACCTCGAACTGCTGCAGCTCGGGGTGGTCGGCGAGGAGGAAGTCGTTGGTGAGATCGTCGACGAGTCGCGCGGGCGCGAGCTCGTCGAGGGCGTCGAGGGTCCAACCGCCCTCGTGGCGCGCCTCACGCTCGTAGTGCGAATCGGCGAAGCGCGCCGCGAGATCACCCATGACGTGGAACGTGCGACCGTTGACGTCGCGCGCCGCGTCGCTGCACAGCCAGACGACGATCGGCGAGATCTTGGCCGGTGGGTGCGACTCGGGGGTTGCCGCCGCGAACTGCGACGCCCGGCCGCCACGGGGTCGCATGGTGAGCGCCATGAGCGAGGCCCACTTCGCGGTGGCTTCGTTGTACTCGGCTGTCGACTGGCCGAGCGCGAGTGGTCGGATGGCGTTGCAACGGACACCGAAACGCCCGAGCTCGCGCGCCACCGTGCGCGTGAGGCCGACGACGCCCTCCTTCGCCGCCGCGTACGCCACCGCGGAGGGATGGCCGAAGCCCGATCCGGAGCTCGTGTTCACGATCGCGCCGGCGCCCTGCCCGCAGAGGTGCGGCGCGCACTCGCGGATCATCGCGAAGTAGCCCTTGAGGTTGACGTCGATCGCGAGGTCCCACTCGGCTTCGGTGAGCTTCCAGAGATCGGCGTTGCGCGCTGCGGTCGCGTTGTTCACGAGGACGTCGACCCGACCGAAGTCGTCGATGGCGTGTTCGACGATCGCGGGCGCGCCGTCCCACGTGGCCGAGTTGGTGTCGGCGATCGCGCGGCCCCCGGCGGCTTCGATCTCGGCCACCACGCTGGCCGCGTCGGCGCCGGTGCGCCGTCCGGTGTCGTTCACCAGCACCGACGCGCCCTCGGAGGCGAAGAGGCGGGCGTGCTCGCGCCCGATGCCGCCGCCGGCCCCGGTGACGATCACCACCCTGCCGTCGAATCGTCCGCTCACTGCTGCTCCCTGGTCGTGGTGGGCTCCGGTGTACCAGCCCCGGACGACCGCGCGCCGCGGTCCCGTGCGCGCCAGCGTCCGGGCGCGTCGCCGTGCGCGCGCTTGAACGCGCGGCTGAACGCCTCCTCCGACTCGTAGCCCACCCGGCGCGCGATCGGCACGACGCCCAGGTCGGTGGTGTCGAGCAGCTCCTCGGCGAGGTGCATCCGCCATTCGGTGAGGTAGCGGATCGGCGAACGTCCGAGCACCTGGCGGAAGCGCTCGTCGAGCCCCGAGCGCGACACCGCCACCTCGGCTGCGAGCTCGGCCACCGTCCACCGCCGGGCAGGGTCGCCGTGCAGCAGCGCGAGTGCGGGCGCGAGCACGGGGTCGTGCAGGGCGGCGAGCCAGCCGTGGTCGGCCGCCGGGGCCGACGCCAGGTGGTGGCGCAGCACCTCGATGAGCACCAGCTCCGGGAGACGGGTCGACACCGCGCTCGGGCTCGCGTTCGACGGCACGTGCTCGGTGGCGGCGTACGTCACGCTCGCTTTGACCCACCCGCTCGCCGCCCCGTCGGGGAGGCGCACGACGAACGCCGACGGGAACACCCGCAACGCGGGGTCGAACAGCTGGTCGTCGGACACGAGGTAGCCGCACACGAGATCCACCTGCTCGCCACCTCCGCCGTGGCGGATGGCGGGGAGGTCCCTCCACGGAAGCGGTGCGACGAGGTCGATGATCGGGACGCACGACGCGGGCGACGCGCCGCCGATCACGTGGTGGTCTCCGTAGGGCAGCACGATCACGTCACCCGGTTCGGCCCAGTGCCGTTCGCCGTCGTCACCCGCCACCCAACACGTCCCCCGGGCGACGATGTGGAACAGGATCACGCGCGTCGCGCCCGGATGCAGCAGATCGGCCAGTGCCGACGGCGTCGACTCGAACGCGAACGGCTCCGTGAGCTCGGACCGGAAGAAGATCGCCCCTTCGAGCCGTAGTCGCTCGAGCGCCTCTTGGAGGAGCGGGGTCGCGGCTAGGTCTCGCGGTTCCACGGTCATGGAAGCCAATCCCGATCGCCCGGATACTCGTAGATGACATGGACCCTAACGACAAAGGAAGCAGGACATGAGCGAGTTCCCCCCGCTGCAACACGTCGCGCTGACCGTGCGCGACCTCTCCGTGAGCGTCCCGTGGTACGAGACGCTCTTCGACTCCGCGCCGGTGATCGACGAGGACACCGACCCCGACATGCACCACACCGTGTACCTCGTGGGAGGCGGAACGCTGATCGGACTCCACCAGCACGGCACGGCGGCGCCAGCCGGCGACTTCAGCGAGTTCCGCGTCGGGCTCGACCACGTCGCCTTCGGTGTGGCCGACCGGTCCGAGCTCGAGAAGTGGGCCGCTCGGCTCGACGAGCTCGGTATCGAGCGCGGCCGCATCAAGGACGCGGCGTACGGCTCGGGCGTGAGCTTCCGCGACCCCGACGGGATCGCATTGGAGCTCTTCGCGCCTCCTGCCGCCTGACGGGCCTGGGCCTGCGTGACCTCGGTCACGCGTGCGCGTCGCGCGCGCGTGGCCGACGTCACGCAGGCTTCAGCCCACGCGGCCTCGACGCCGATTGCATCATGCGGGGCTGGGCACTGCACCACTGTGAGGGCGGACACACCGACATGTTCAAACGTCGTACACCAAAGGCGGACGGGCAACCGCGCTTCGGCGATCGTCGCAAGGCAAAGCGTCAGGAAGCCGGCTGGGAAGGCCGCTACCGAATCGTCGACGAAGCACGCGAGCACCTGCACTACGCGGGTGACGACTACGAGCCGTGCGTGCTCACCGATCTCTCGATGGATGGAGCGGGCATCCACGTCACCGGTGGCGACGTGTCCGTCGGCGACCGGGTCGAGCTCGACCTGCCGCTCGGCGCCGACCAGCGCGCCAGCATCCAGGTGCGGGGCGAGGTGCGCCACGCGTCGGCAGACGACAGCGAGCCGCGCGCCGGGCTCGTGTTCATCGACGTCGGCGCGCTCGAGCGTGCCCTCCTGCTACGCCTCCTGCGCGACATGAAGGCGCCTACGACGCAGCCGGCCTGAACCAGGGTCGCGCCCTACAGTGCCGGCGCATGAGCCCGGTCCGCATCGGTGTCCTCGGCGCGGCGCGCATCACGCCCGCCGCCGTCGTCAAGCCCGCCCGCAACTCGCCTGACGCCGAGGTCGTCGGGGTGGCCGCTCGCGACCGCGCCCGCGCCGACGCGTTCGCCGCCAAGCACGACGTCCCGCGCGTCTTCGACACCTACGCCGCGCTCCTCGCCGATCCCGACATCGAGGCGGTGTACAACCCGCTCCCCAACGGGCTCCACGCGGAGTGGACCATCGCTGCGCTGGAAGCCGGGAAGCACGTCCTCTGCGAGAAGCCGTTCACGAGCAACGCCGCCGAGGCGGAGCAGGTGGCCGTGGTCGCCGACCGCACCGGCCTCGTGGTGATGGAGGCGTTCCACTACCGCTACCACCCACTGGCCCAACGCATGCGCGACCTGGCCGAAGGGGGCGAGCTCGGCACGCTCGAGCACGTCGAAGCCGCGCTGTGCTTCCCGCTGCCGAAGTTCTCCGACATCCGCTACCAGTACGGGCTCGGCGGCGGCGCCACCATGGACGTCGGCAGCTACACCGTCCACCTCACACGGCTGCTCGGGCTCGAAGAGCCGACGGTCCGCTCCGCGGTCGCGAAGCTCCGCACCCCCGACATCGACCGCGCCATGACCGCCGAGCTCGCGTTCCCGAGTGGGCACACCGGACGGATCACGTGCTCGATGTGGTCGAAGGACGTGCTGAAGACGTACGTGCGCGTGCGCGGCTCCCGGGGCGAGCTGCACGTGATCAACCCGACCAACCCGCAGGTCTGGCACCGCATGCGCGTCACGGTCGACGGGGTGAAGCGGAGCGAGCGCTTCTCGCGGCGCCCGACGTACGAGTGTCAGCTCGACGCGTTCACCGCCGCGGTCCTGCGCGGCACACCGACGCTCACGCCGCCCGCCGATTCGATCGCGAACATGCGCGTCCTCGATGCGATCTACCTCGCGGCCGGGATGCGGCCACGCGGGACGTAGTCGACCTGGCCATGGTCCGACGCGGGCACGTCGTCGTCGCGGTCGCCGTCGTCGTGATGGCGCTGACCGGGTGCAGCGGCTCCGGCGAAGGGACACGTGCGGCACCGGTGCCCTCGACGTCCCGTCCGCGCGCGACCACCACGCCGCCCACCGCACCGGCCACCGTGCCTCCCACGGTGCCGCGGAGCTATGCGCCGGGCGCGTTCGACGCGGTCGACGGTGCGCTCGACCAGCGCGTCGCCGACGCCGGCGCCGCCGGCGGGTTCCTGCGCATCGCCGACGACGACGGGGCGGTGATCCACGAACACGGCGTCGGGAACGTGACCGGGTCGACGCCGCTCGACGTGGCGTCGAGCACCAAGTGGCTCACCGCAGCGACGTTCATGACGTTCGTGGACCAGCACGCGATCGGCCTCGACGACGACATCGCCCGGTGGCTGCCCGAGTTCGCCGGCTCCGTGCCCCCGATCACCCCCCGCATGCTCCTCGACCACACGTCAGGCGTGCACGACAACCCGTGTCAGAACGGCGGCGTCAGCCTCGACGCGTGCGTGCAGACCCTCGCCGGGTCGCCGCGCGAGTTCGCCGCGGGGACGCAGTTCTCCTACGGCAACTCGCCGTTCCTCGTGGCCGGGCGCCTCGTCGAGGCGCTCGGCGGCGCCGACTTCGCGTCGGTGGTCCAGCAGCGGCTGACCGGCCCGCTCGGGATGACGTCGACCACGTGGCCGGGCGCGCCCGACGCCCCGAACCCGGCGTTCGGCGCGTCCACCACGGTCGACGACTACGGGAAGTTCGTGGCCATGCTGCTCCATGGCGGGACCGCGGGCGCCGCCCGCGTGCTGTCGACCGGCGCGGTCGACGAGATGCTGCGGAACCAGGTGGCGAGCTACGACACCACCCACGACTACTCGGTCGGCATCACCGGGATCCCACGCTACGGGCTCGGCTGCTGGCCCGACGTGGTGGGTGCGGACGGCGCGACGCAGGTCGTCAGCGGCAACGGCGGCAAGGGGCTGTACCCGTGGATCGACCTCACCAGCCGGACCTGGGGTGTCATCGGCGTGCAGGACGAGCGAGGCGCGACGCTCGCGGTGCCCGCGTCGCAACGGGTCGAAGTTGCCGCACGCGCGGTCGTCGACGGCTGACCAGGTACCGTGTCCGCGGCACCGACGAGACCGGGGGGAATCGTCATGGGGACTGCACGCACGCGACCGCGCCGGGCCAGTCCCGCCCGCTGGATCGCGGTCCTCGGGTTCGGCTTCGTGGTCGGGGCGGCGCTGGTGATGCTCACCGACTCCGCGCCGACGTCGTCGGTCGCGGCTGCGCCACCGGTCGCAGCCACGCCGTCCGGCACCGCGAACGACGCGACGGCTCCGAGCGCGGGCGTGACCGATCTGAACGGTCAGCACATCCACGGCGTCAAGGCCCAGGACGTCGCCGCGGAGGGCGAACCCGACCAGCCACTCGACGCCGCGACCCGCACCCTCCTCGCGGACCAGCTCACCGTGGCGCGCCAACACGCGCTCGCATATCCCACCGTCGCCGACGCCCTCGCCGCGGGCTACCGGTTGGCGGGCGGCTTCGCGCCCGGCAGCGGCGCGCACTACATCGGCGGCCCGATGACCGGCAGCGGACCGTTCGATCCGAACGCCGCGCAGTCGCTGATCTACGACGGCACCAGCCCGACGTCGCGCGTCGTGGGGCTGATGTACTACTCGATCGGCAGCGCCACCGCCCCCGAGGGCTTCGCCGGCCCGAACGACCACTGGCACCGGCACAGCAGCGTGTGCACCAAGTTCAGCGCCGCCGGGATCGACGTGCCGTTCCCGGCCGATGCCGACGTCACCAGGGAGCAGTGCAACCAGGCCGGCGGGTTCTTCATGTCGATCACCGGATGGATGGTGCACGCGTGGGTCGTGCCGTCGTGGGAGAGCCCGCAGGGGGTGTTCTCGCACGAGAACCCCAACCTGCGCTGCGCCGACGGCACCTACACCACCGATTCGAGGGGGATGTGCCAGGGCACCTGACTGGCGGCGCCGGCGGTCACCAGAGGCGTCGGAGCTGCGCGCCTTCGCGGCGCGCCCGCAGCTGCTCGCGCCGCTCGTCGGGCGTGACGACCGGTGTGTCCGCAGGCAGGTGCGCGCGCACGTCGGCGACCTTCACCTTCTTGATCGTCGGCTCGGGGTACTCGTTCGCCACGAAGAAGCGCATCTGGATGACGCCCCACGGGAAGTCGGCCTTGTCGAGCCAGTTCGGCACGCCCGGGTCTTCGTGCGAGATGACGGCCCGGAACCAGCCGTCGGCGTCGAGATGGGCCTGCGCGTCGTTGAGGCTCGACTGCCGGTTCACCCAGTCGACCGTCGCGAAGCGGTCGTCGGCCACCAACGCCTGCCAGTACCGGACCTCCGACGGGAGGGGCGTCTCCAGGATCAGGGCCTCGTCGTCGTCGAGCTCGTGGATGCCGTCGTAGTACGCCTGTCTCGGGAGGCCGCCCATCTCGTCGATCTTGGTGGAGCGCAGGAACGTGTTCACGCCGTGGTGCTCGCGGTAGTAGCGGACCAGGCCCATGTCGAACCGGATGGTGCCCTCGATCCACTCGGCCAGGTCGGAGAACCGGCGGGCAGTCTCCTCGGGCGTCATGTCGGCGCCGTCGTCGTCGAGGCGATCGATCGCGATGCGGGCGTCGACTTCGTTGGTCCAGTCGCACGAGCACCGTCGCACGAGGATGCGCACCGTGTTCGGGTCGAGGCGCCACCAGTCGCCGGTGTGGCCGTCGGGCCGTTCACCGCTGAGGATCACGCGGAAGCGGCCGTCGGGGCCGAGCGTGAGGGTGTCGAGGTCGTGCGCGTCGGGGAGCGACGTACCGCCCCGGCCCTGCAGGAGCGCCGGGCTCATCATGTCGTACGCCTGCTGCTGGAGCTCGACGAAGCGCGACGTGCCGCGGAACCCCGAGATCTCGTACACGCCCTGCGGGTCGATCTCGACCGTCGAATAGACGTAGTCGGGGTTGGGACCACCCTGGTTGATCGCGTAGTTCCACAGCGGCATGAACACCGGCCGGCGCGCGTCGGTGTAGACCCGGCAGAGGTAGCCCTCGGCCAGGATCGACAGTGCGAGCTTGTACATGTCCTGCACCTCGGCGGGGGTGGCGCCGTCGGGCCTCCACGCCTCGACGAGGTTGTCGCCGACGTGCTCGAGCGCTCGCATCTGGTCGGCCCACGTGGGCAGTGCCTCGGTCATGGTGTCCCCTCGGTGCTGACGTCGAAGTGGTCGGTGTAGAAGCGGTAGTCGTCGCGGAGCTGCGCGTCGGTGAGGCCGAACTGCTCTGCGGTGTAGTGGTGCGAGCCCTTGGCCCCGGAGCGGTTCTCGACCGTCCAGTCGGCGATCGTCTGCTCGACGGTCGGGGTGAGCTCGTAGCCCAGGAAGTCGTAGACGCGCCGCACCACGCCCATCGGATCGGCGACGAAGTCGCGGTGGTGGACGTCGTGGAAGCGGTCCTCGCCGATCCGCGTTCGCGCCGCGATCGCCTGCTCGACGCCGACGCGGAGGTGGTTCGACACCTCGCGCCCGAGCCGGTGCAGGTCGAGGTCGGTCGCGGTCTCCGGGAAGATCGCCGACACCAGGCTCGCCCACGAGGGCACCGCCTTCACCGGGTCGCGATGCGTCATCACGAAGCGCGTGTCCGGGTAGGCGGCCAGGATCGCCTCGAGGTGGAAGTTGTGGTGCGGCGCCTTGAACAACCAGAGGTGCGGCGGACGGCGCGACGCGAGCAGCTTCACCACCCGCCGGTGGTACTCGTACGCCGGTCGCGCGTCGGCAGTGCGCCACCACGCGTGGTAGCCGTACACCGGCACGGTGTACTGCTGCCCGTGGTACGCCATGCCGAGCAACCACGTGTCCTCGACCGATGCGTCGACCTCGTACAGGTGCATCGCCTTGAGCTCGGCGGGAAGCGCGTCGTTCTCGCGCTGGAGCTGCAGGCGACGCTCGTCGGTCGCCTCGCCCTCGAGCGTCGGCGGCGGGCACGGTTGCACCTGTTCCCACTGCCGCAGGCTGCGGAACTGCGGGTCGAGCGACAGCATGTTGGCGAGCGCGGTGGTGCCCGTGCGCGGCAGGCCGTTGATGTCGACGGGGCCGAGCACCGGGAGGGCGTCGATCTCGGGATGGTCCGCGTACCAGGCCTCCACCTCCAGCCGGTTGGTCAGGCGCCGGCGGAAGTCGTCGATGACGCCCGCGCGCGCCGCGGCGGTGAGGTCGGTGTCGCGCTCGTAGCTCTCGAGCAGCACCCCGAGGCCGTCGCGGAAGTCGCCGGGGCCGAAGTCGTCGAGCCCCCTCGATTCGCTGGCCTCCGCGAGGAGCGTGTCGACGTCGGGGTAGTGCGCCACGTCAGGTCCGCACCCGATCGGGGTAGAAGTGCTCCGCCACCCGCCGGAAGCCCTCGCGCCAGCCGACCCGGCACGGCCCGGTGATCGCGCTGCGCTTCGTGTGGTCGGCGATCGAGCCGCACGACGCGCCCGGGATCTCGGTGACGACCACCTGCGGCTCGACGCCCAGCAGTGCACCGAAGAACGCCGAGTACTCCTGCACGCTCACCGGCTCGTCGCCGGCCCAGTTCACGATCGTGGCCGGCACGCTCGCCACGTCGAGCAAGGGCTCGAGGTGCGCGCAGATGTCGTCGTCGTGGATGGGGCTGTAGGTCATCGGGTCCCACCGCGTGTGCACCGGCTCCCCGGCTGCGATGGCATCGAGGTGCCAGACCGGCAGTCCGCTCTGGTCGCTGTACGCCGCGCCCATGCGGGCGATGGTCGTCGGAAGATCGAACGAACGCGCGCAGTACCGCGCGACACCTTCCTCGGCGATCTTGCTGACGGAGTACGGCGCCGACGGCGGTGCCATCGCGTCGCCGAGCGGATCGTCCTCGCGGAACGCGTGCCAGGGATCGCGGTGCGGCTTGTAGACGGTCACCGTCGACATCACCAGCGCCGCCTTGGCGTGGCGGCAGTGCTCGAGCACGAAGCCCGTGCCCTCGGCGTTGACGCGCAGCGCACGGTCGTAGTCGTCGGCGCTGAAGTCGGCGACCAGGTGCAGCAGGTAGGTGAAGTCGGTGGGCAGGTCGCCGAAGTCGCCATCGGCGAGATCGAGCGTCCGTGTGGTGACCCCCAACGCCTCGACCTTCTCGCGCGTCGACGGGTCGCTGAACCGGGCGATCCCCCACACCTCGTTGTCGGGGACGAGCGACCGGGCCAGGCCGTAGGCGATGCGGCCGGCGGGTCCGGTGATCAGGATCTTCTCGCCACCCAGCACGCACTCCCCCTTCTTCCTGCTTCGTTCGTCCTTCTTCACCGGCGGACCGTGGGCGAGCGTACCGACCCCACGCCGGGCGCGTGGTAGCCATGCGGCCGTGCGCTCGCCGCTCGACGACCGGATCCTCGCCTCGCTCGACGGCCTGCTCCGCGCGCTCGACCTCGAGCCGGTGGGCGACGACCACTTCCTCGCACCGCCGGAGCCCGA
This sequence comes from Acidimicrobiia bacterium, assembly GCA_035763625.1. Classification (GTDB taxonomy): domain Bacteria; phylum Actinomycetota; class Acidimicrobiia; order IMCC26256; family DASPTH01; genus DASUAS01. The sequence goes on along the minus strand of DASUAS010000450.1, from coordinate 546 downwards.
CCGCTTCACCCGGGTGTTCGGTGGCCAGACCGTCGCCCAGGCGCTCCTCGCGGCCGGCGCCACCGTCGACGGCAAGGCCGCGCACTCGTTGCACGCGTACTTCGTGCAGGCCGGGGTCGCCGACCACGCGGTCGAGGTGTCCGTCGAGCGTGTGCGCGATGGCCGGTCGATGACCACGCGCCGCGCCTGTGTGAACCAGGGCGACCGCACCCTGCTGGTCGCGCTGGCGTCGTTCCACGACAACCCGGCCGAGCCCGAGCTCGCCCACGACCCACCCGGGGCGCCGGCGCCGCAGGACGTGCCGCGCCTGCAGGAGTGGTTCGACGAGCTGCCGCCATCGCTCGTGAGCCAGCGCGCCGCGTGGGTCGACCATCCGCCGCCGCTCGATCTCCGCATCGGTGAAGCACCGACGTTTGCGGGCGGGCCGACCGCGACCGGCTCCCGCGCGCACTGGATGCGTCTCCCCCGCGCGGTCGGCGACGACCCGCTGCTCCACGCGGTGCTGCTCGCGTACGCCACCGACTACCTGCTGCTCGACATGGCGTT
>DASUAS010000449.1:0-23737 GCA_035763625.1 Acidimicrobiia bacterium | reverse complement strand
GAGCATCTGGAACGCGCCGTCGCCGATGGTGCACACGACGGGGCGTTCGGGGTACGCGAACTTGGCCGCGATCGCGTAGGGCATCGCGGCCAACATCGTCGCCAGTCGCCCGGACAGGTTGCCCCGCATCTCCGGACCGAGGAACAGGTGGTTGCCGTACCAGTCGGCCGTGGTGCCGGCGTCGGCGGTGACGATCACGTCGCGTGGCAAGCGCGCGTTGAGCTCGTGGAACACGAGGCGTGGATTCACCGGATCCGCCTTGGTGTGCGCGGCGCGGTCGAGCTCGTCGCGCCACTCGCCCATGCCCTTGGCGATGCCGTCCTGCCAGGAGCGGTCCTGCTGCTTCGCCAGGCGGGGGAGCAGCGCGGCCAACGTCGTGCGCGCGTCGCCCCAGAGGTTCACCTCCATCGGGTGACGGAGTCCGAGGTGACGCGGGAGGAGGTCGATCTGCACCCCGCGCGCCTGGCCGGGCGGCGGCAGGAACTCGCCGTAGGGGAAGTTCGTGCCGACCATGAAGAGCGTGTCGCAGTCCTGCATCATCTCGTAGCTCGGGCGCGAGCCGAGCAGGCCGAGCTGCTGGGTGTGGTGGGGCACGTCGCCCGGCACCACGTCCTTGCCCAGCAGTGCGGTCACGATCCCGGCACCGAGCTGGTCGGCGACCTCGAGCACCTCCTCGGTGGCACCGCGCGCGCCCTCACCCACGAGCATCGCCACCCGCGTCCCCGCGTTCAGCACCTCGGCGGCGCGATCCAACTCGTCGGCGGGTGGGCAGATCCGGATCGACGCGTATCCGACGCCGGTGCGGGACACCCCGTGCTCCGCCTCCGGCACTTGCATCTCGAGGTTCTGGACGTCGGTGGGGATGATGACGACCGTGGGCTGGCGTTGGGCGTGCGCGATGCGCACCGCCCGGTCGATCACCATCTGGGCCTGCATCGGCGTCGTCACCACCTTCACGTACTCGGCGACGTCGCTGAAGAGCCGCTCCATGTTCAGCTCCTGCTGGAAGTCGCTGCCCATCGACACGCGCGCCTGCTGACCGACGATCGCGAGGACCGGCTGGTTGTCACAGGCGGCGTCGTAGAGGCCGTTCATCAGGTGCACTGCGCCCGGTCCCGACGTCGCGATGCAGACGCCGACGCCTCCGGTGAACTTCGCGTGCGCGCTGGCCATCAGGCCCGCCATCTCCTCGTGGGTCGGGCGGATGTAGCGGAAGTCCTTGCCTGCGTCCTCAGCGCGGCTGAGCGCGCCGTCGAACCCGCCGATGCCGTCGCCCGGATAGCCGTAGAAGCGGTGGAGGTCCCACTCGATGAGTCGGTCGATGACGAAGTCGCTGACCGTGTACACGGCGCCTCCAGGGGTGTCGCTGCCATGCGTCGACGCGCGACGACGTCGCGTCGGGGCGCGCAGTCGCGCTGAGCACTTCATGTGAGACGACCCCTCAGGTCCCGCGCGTCTGTGTACCCCGTCTCGCTCGCGCCAAACGAGAGGTCGTTTGCGCGTCGCGCGTGCGGGGTAGCGGCCATGCATGCATCAGGTCTGCGTCTCGCGGTGAACGCGCGTCCCGTCGCCGTCGTGACCGGCGCCTCCGCCGGCGTGGGACGCGCGACCGCGGTCGAGTTCGCCGATCACGGCTTCGACGTCGCGCTGCTCGCGCGGGGTGAGGCTGGTCTGGCAGCTGCCGCGCGCGACGTGGAGGCGCGCGGGGTCGTCGCGCTTCCCCTGTGCGTGGACGTCGCCGCGTTCGCCGAGGTCGACCGGGCCGCCGACGCCGTCGAACGCGAGTTGGGTCCCGTCTCGTGCTGGGTGAACAACGCGATGACCACCGTGTTCGCGCCGGTCGGCGAGGTGGACCCGGCCGAGTTCCAGCGGGCGATCGAGGTCACGTTCCTGGGTCAGGTGTGGGGCACGATGGTGGCGCTGGCCCGGATGCGGCCGCGCGACGAAGGCAGCATCGTCAACGTCGGTTCCGCGCTGGCGTTCATCGGCATCCCCCTGCAGAGCGCGTACTGCTCGGCCAAGTTCGCGTGTCGCGGCTTCTTCGAGTCGGCTCGGGCCGAACTGCTCCACGAGAAGAGCAACGTCCGTCTGTGCATGGTGCACCTGCCCGCGGTGAACACCCCGCAGTTCGCATGGTGCGAGACGAAGCTCGCGCGCAGCCCGCAGCCGGTGCCGCCGATCTACCAGCCGGAGACGCCGGCCCGCTTCATCGTGGAGAGCGCGCTGACCGGTCGTCGTTCGAAGGTCGTTGGCTCGTGGAACAAGGCGCTGGTGGTCGGCGCGATGGTGGCGCCCGGGTTCGGCGACCAGTACGCGGCGGCGGGCGCGTGGGAGAGCCAGCTCACCGACCGTCCGGTGGATCCCGACCGGAGGGTGAACCTCTGGGAACCGGTCGACGACGTCCGAGACCGTGGTGCACACGGCACCTTCGACGACATCGCCGGCGGCTTCACCGATCCGAGCTTCCTCGCCTCACTGCCCGGAACGGCCAAGACGTTCGGCCTCGCGCTGGCTCGCCGGGTGAGGGAGAAGACCCGGCGCTCCCGTCGGCAGGTGCACGCGTCGCGGTGACCGGTCAGAGGCGGGGGATCGTCACCACGGAGACCATGACGACAGGAACTGCGCGCCCGCGCGCGGGTTTTTGGGTGCGGTCGAGCGGGGAGGCTGACGAGGTGGAGGAAGCGTTCGCCCGCAACCTGCTCGACATGATCGACCAGCACCTGCGTGCGAGCCGATCGCGGGAGACGTTCTCCCGCGCCGAGCATCTCGACGCGCTGCTGGAGTTGCGGTCGCTGGCCACAGATCTGATCGAGCTGCAGCACCTCGACCACGCCTACGAGGAGAGCCGGGCTTCCCGTCACCGGAAGTTCCCGTCGCGACGTCGCGCCGTCCGCTCCCGCAGCGACTGACGCGCGTCGTCGAGTCCCGCGGCGTCAGCGCTGCACGACGCCCAACCCCTGGTCGACGACCTTCCCGTCGCGCATGTGCACGATCCGATCGGAGTGGTCGGCGACCCCTTGGTCGTGCGTGACCATGACGATGGTGAGGCGGCGCTCGGCCCGGATCCGGTGGAACAGGCCGAGCACCCGGTCGACCGCCTCGGTGTCGAGGCTCCCGGTCGGCTCGTCGGCGAGGAGGAGCGGCGGCTCGTTGGCGAGCGCCCGGGCGATCGCGATCCGCTGACGTTCCCCGCCCGAGAGCTCGGTCGGGTGCCGGTGCTCCCGACCGGCGAGCCCGACGTCGTGCAGCAGCTCGTCGGCGTGCCGCTGCATGTCGGCCCGGCGGCGGTGCGTACCGACCATCGCGATCTCGACGTTGCGCCGGGCGTCGAGGTGCGCGAGCAGGTTGTGGAGCTGGAAGACGAGCCCCACCTCGTTGCGGCGGTACTCGTCGCGGCTGTGGAGCTCGTCGAGGTCACGACCGTCCACCACGATCCGGCCGGCGTCGACGCGGTCGAGGGCAGCGAGCAGGTGCAGCAACGTCGACTTGCCGCAGCCCGACGGCCCGGTGATCGCGACGAAATCACCGGCGGCGACCTGCAGGTCGACGCCGTCGAGGGCCACGACCTTCCCGTGATCGAACGACTTGCGCACGCCCGATGCATCGATCATCAGCGGGCACGTCGGCGTCGAGTGGTCGTCACTCATAGCGAAGCGCACGCAGCGGTTGGAGGAGCGCGGCCCGCAGCGCCGGGTAGAGCGCGCCGAGGAACCCGATTCCCACCGCGACGTAGAGCGCGCGCCAGAACGTGCCCGCCTCGTACTCGGGATGCAGGTACCCCGTGAGCTGAGGCAGGTGTTCGAGGAGGGTCGTGACGCCGAACGCGAGCGCGACCCCCAGCGCGGCGCCGAACAGGCTGATGATGAGCGCTTCGCCGATGACGAGCATCATCACCCGCCGCTTCTTCCAACCGACGGCGCGCAGGAGGCCGAACTCCCGTGTTCGCTCGAAGAACGAGAGGAGCATCGTGTTGGTGACGATGACCGCGCCGATCACCAGGGCGAGGTACGTCGCGCCGTGATCGACCGCGGTGATGAGCTGGAAGTTGCGGTCCACGCGGCCGAACTCGGAGGCCAGCCGCACCGTGGTGAGCGTTGGTTGCTGGCGATGGATCGTCTGGCGCAGCGGCCCGAGCGGCGTCCCCTGGTCCACCTGCACGAACGCCAGCGTCACCTGTCCGGCCTGCCGTTGGTTCGCCTGCAGGGTGACGAGCGGCAGCATCACGCCGGCGTCGCCGAGCGCCTGTCCGGTCCTGAAGATCCCGACGATCCGGTAGTTCTTGCCGTCGACGGCGAGCGTGTCACCGGTGCGCTTCCCGAGGTTGTCGGCGGCGCGCCACCCGAGCAGCACCTCGTTCGGCGCACGCGGCGCGAACGCGCGCCCATCGACGACGCGCACACCGAAGGGGGCGAGCTTGTCGGGCTGGATCCCGATCTCGATGAACAACGGGTTGTCGGTGTTGAGCTTGGTCGTCGTGATCAACGCGCCGACGACGCTGCGCACGCCCGGATATCCGCGCAAGCGGGCAAGTTGGTTCTCGTCGATGACGGAGTTCAGCACGTCGGCGACGCCACCCTGCGCGACGGTGAAGTCGGCCTTGCCGGTTTGCAGCACCGCCGCCGCGGTGTTCCGCAGGCTGTGGGTCACGACCCCCAGGGTGGCGACGGTCGCCACGCCGATCGCGACGGCGAGCGCGGTCAGGAAGCTGCGCAGCCAGCGAGCGCGCACGTTGTGCACGATGAGACCGAAGAACGACACCATGCCCCCTTGTCTTTGCGGACGTACCCAAGGTGCACGGCGCGACAAACGACGCGCGACCGCGATCGCGCCCGGATCCAGCGCGGCGTCACGACCTCTTTCGGAGCTGCTTCACGACCATCTCGGCCTGGGCCCTCATGCCCGCGGCGTTGGGGTGGAACATCACCGCCGGTGATGCCGGCTCCGCGGTTCGCAGGTCGGGGCCGGGAATATCCGGGCTCGAGCCCTTGGTTCGCGGCGGATGGTGACGGGGCTGCACCACCTCTGGCTGCCGTCGCTTGCGTCGGACAGCCACGGTCTTGGTGCCGCCGCGGTGACGATGAAGCCGGGGCGGTCCTGTTCCCAGCTGAAGTCGAACGTCGACCGACTGAAAGGAGAGGAGTGATGGACGACACCATCGACGCCATCGAGACTGACGTCGCCCGGTCAGAAGCGGTCGCGACGAACCGCACGGACCGCAAGCGGTCGCTCGATGCGCTCCATCAGGTCGAGTTCAGCGCCGCGACTGCGGGTCCCGGCCGAGAGATTGACTGGGTCTCCGACGTACGTGGAGCGCTGGGGGCTCTCGAGGACGCGCTCGCCGTGCAGGCACAGAATTCCGCGGTGTCCGACAGTCCGCTGTCGGACATCGAAGTGGAAGAACCGCGGCTGCGCAATCGGGTGGTGCAGCTACGGCAACGTTACGCCGACCTCCGGCAGCGAGTCGGTGAACTGCGATCGCAGCTCGACGCGACGGCTCCCGAGAGTCTCGACCTGGCCGATGTTCGTCGGCGCCTGGAGGCCCTCGCGGGTGAACTCAGGTATCAGCGGGCGCGAGAAGCCGACCTCGTCTATGAGGCCTACTCCGTGGACCTCGGTGCGGGTGACTGATCAGGCGGGCGTTGGGAGCGGTGACATGGCGGGATGGCGTGAGCGCGCGCGCTTCACGTCTTCGGAGCGTGCCGGACTCGACATGCGACGCGCTGATCAAGATCGCACCCTCGACGCCATCCATCACCTCGAAGCTGCGCTCGGCTCCGCTGCTCCGGGACGCGAAGGCAGTTGGCTCCGCGACGTGCTCGACGCACTCGAGCTCCTCGACGAAGCCATGAATGAAGAACGACGCAACGCCGAAGCGGTTGACAGCCTCCTCTCGGACATCGCTCGGACCCAACCGAGGCTACGAACGCGTGTCCGTGGGCTCCGTGCTCAATACCGACACGTCCGTGACACGATTGAGCAGTTGCGCGGCGAACTCGCCAGCCGGCCGTCGGAAGCGAGCGCCGATTTTGCCGACATCCGCCAGCGACTCGCGTGGCTCCTCGCCGCGTTGCGCCACCAACGCAGCCGCGAGTCCGACCTCATCTACGAGGCCTACTACGACGCGTTCAACACCGACATCGAGGCTGAGAACGCCAGGTGAGCGGCCGACCTCGAGATTCGCGATCGCGAGCAGGCGGCTCCTCGGTCGCTGCTCGGCAGTCAGAGCCGGGGGGAGGGCGGGCGGGGAAGGAAGGTTCGTGGGGCAGCGCGACCGATGTCGCCCGGATCAGGTAGCGCTGCCTGGAGGGCGGCGAGTCGTCCTTCGAGTTCGAGGATTCGTCGAACACCTTCGAGGTTGACCCCCTCATCTGTGAGCGCCGAAATTCGTCTCAGTCGATCGATGTCGGCATCGCTGTAGAGGCGGGTCCCGCCGTCGGTGCGACCCGGGGTGAGCAGGCCTTTCCGTTCCCAGAGCCGCAACGTCGAGGGATGCAGACCGATCAGTTCTGCGGCCACCGACATGACGTACAGGCCGATGTCGTCCAACGCTCAGTCCTCCATGGCTCGGGGCGACCATGGCCAGAGCGCAAAGGCGCGCGACAAGGCGACGAAGGCCGGTGCCTCCACTGCCTCGACTCTCGACATGGTGAGCAGCTCCTCGCCAGATCACCTACGTGATCAGAGGAATAATACCTGCGTGTCCTCTTGTCAAGGAAAGTGCTGTGGCGTATACAGATCAGTGTCGTACGCGATGGAAGGGAGACGACGACAGACCAGGAGGTGTGGAAGTGCTGATGCGTTTCGATCCGTTCCGTGAACTCGACCGCCTGACCCAGGACCGCTGGAACCTCGAGCGGTCACCGGTGATGCCGATGGACGCCTACCGCGAAGGTGACCACTTCGTCGTGCAGTTCGACCTGCCGGGCGTGGACGCCGATTCGATCAACCTGACGGCGGAACAGAACGTGTTGACCGTCTCCGCGGAACGCCGCTGGCAGCGTGGCGAAGGCATCGAGGTGGTCGCCAGGGAGCGGCCCCAAGGCAGTTACACCCGCCAGCTGTTCCTCGGTGACAGCCTCGACGCTGACCGAATCGATGCCAAGTACAACGATGGCGTGTTGACCGTGACGATCCCGGTCGCCGAGCAGGCCAAGCCGCGCAAGATCGAGATCGGCAACGGCGGTGGCAAGGCCAAGGAACTCGAAAGCACATCGGGCGCCTCGGCCTGAGCCAGCGGCGGCGGCGGCTTCCGGCCGGATCCCACCGCCCTGGGAGGCCCCGGAGGCCGCCGCGACAGCCAGAACCAGGTCCGGTGACGAGCCCAACTCTCGCCGACAGATGCCAACGAGACGGAGGAGGTGCAGCGTCAAATGCGCCAGTGCAGGGGACCCGCCACCTCGTCCGTGCATCGCAGCAGACGACACGACGAACCCAGGCCCGAGCCCCTTGTCGTCTCCGAACTCGCCAGACTCACGCCCTGGTCATGAGCCTCCCGTGGGTCACGGAACGAGCGGCGTTGCCCGAAGCGCCCGGCGTGCGCTGTTTCGCGGTCGACTGCGAGCCGCTCGATTGGCGACCACATCATCACACGATCATCACGAAGGAGGTCCCTCGATGACTGTTGCCGGCTTTGATCCCTTCTCGACCTTCGAGCGGATGCTTGGTCGTACCGGGTGGGCAGAAACCGGTGGTGGTCGTGCGCTCGCGCTCCCGGTCGACGTCTACCGCAGCGGCGACGACTTCATCATCGAAGTCGACGTGCCCGGTATGGATCCCTCGAGCCTGGACCTCACCGTCGAACGCAACATGCTGTCCATCGCGGGTGAACGCCCCGCCCGCCACGACGCTGATGTCCTTCTGTGTGAGCGCCCACACGCCCGTTTCACCCGCCAGCTGTACCTCGCGGAGAACCTTGACACCGACCAGGTGGCCGCCAACTACGAGCACGGCGTGCTCACCATCACCATTCCGCTCTCCGCGAAGGCACGGGGCCGCCAGATCGAGATCAAGTCCGGTGAGGAACCCGCCATCGACGTCGGCGACGACCCCGGCTCGTGAGACGAGCGTTGCCGTCACCAGACAGAAGCCTCTCGTTCATCCGGTCCGGTCCGGCGAAAGGAGCGTGACATGACCGTTCCGTCGCACGATCGTCACCCATCGGGCGCCGAAGGCGGCTCGGACTACTCGACCAGCGCACAACCTGGGGAAGCGAACACGGCGATCAGGCCCGGCGTGTGCGATGTCTGTGACCTCCAGTGGGAATGGTCGACGCCAGTCGAGACGGTGGCCGTGATCATGGCGATCCCATCCCGATTCATGAGCGCACTGGAAGCCCACCCGGTGCGGCGAATCGACGAGTCCTTCGTGCCGATCCGAGAGACCAGCGGATGGTCCGCGTTGCAACACGCCGCGCACGTGGCCGAGGTTCTCCACGCCACCGCCAAGCGTCTGCACCTCGTCTTCGAACAAGCGCGCACCGAGCTGACCCCGCCTCATGTCGAAGCGCCACTAGCGAACTTGAACTCGATGAGCGTTCCAGTCCTGCGCGCCGCGTTGAGTTCCGCCGCGGCGGACGTCGCGCGAACCGTGAATGAAGCACGCCCAGAACAATGGACCCTCACCGCTCGACAGGGAGACCACACGGTGAGCGCCGAGTCCCTCCTCGCTGATGCCGTCGTGCACGCGCACGAGCATCTTCACGACCTCCGACGAATGTTGCACGAGCCCGTAAATGGTCCACCGACCGCGGCCGCGAGGGACCACCCGTCGGTCATCACCGTAGAAACCTGCGCGTCCGACCCCGAACGTCCGACCGTGAGTGGCCGAGCCGACTGGATGGCGCTCGTGTCGGCGACGACAAGCGCGAACCCGACGTTCGATCGTGACCAAGGCACGAGAACGCCTTCGCGTCGCCCTCAGCACGTCGAGCCTGCGGTCGCCGTCGGTGCCGACCACGAGGGGTGGTCATGACGGCCCGGCCGCCCTCGCCCCGCCGCGACGCGACGACGGAACCACACTCCACGACGAGCGAAGTCGTAGCGGAAGCTGATTGGATCGAGCAGCATCAGCCCGTTCTCCCAGAGAGTGCAGACGAGGGTCTGGCCGACCTCCCGACAGGCGTACCGGAGCCCGACTGGATCGATCAGCATCGCGTCGTCGATCCAGATGTCCCCAGCGAAATGAGCGAACTACCCCCCGGCGTGCCCGAAGCTGACGCACTCGAACAATCCCAAACCGTGCCCCTCGACGACGAAGTCTTCGCTCACGAGGAGGAACACGGCGAACTCAGCTGAGTCGAGAACGCGTTGGCTCGCACTCACGAGCGCGCGAGCCGTGACGGGAGAACAGACGGTCGAGTGGTGCACCGCAATCCTGCAGCACTGGCCGTGCGCGCCCCCGAAGCTTGCTGCGGATCACATGGCACCAATCGCGACCACCGCCATGAATGACGTGAGCCGACAGCCGAAAAGAGTGGCACGTGTGACACGGAGGCCCGCTCGCGACGACGCCCTGGCCGAGACCGGCTCGACCAGGGCGTTCGTGCGGTGTGGCCGGGACCGGCGTCGATCCGGTGACCCCGCGCTTTTCAGGCGCGTGCTCTGCCGACTGAGCTACCCGGCCTGGTGGAGAGCGACGCCGCAACGACGCTCTCCGGCGGTCCTGACGGGATTTGAACCCGCGGCCTCCGCCTTGACAGGGCGGCGTGCACTCCAAACTGCACCACAGGACCTCGGTGCCCCCAGGGGAGTTCGAATCCCCGTTACCGCCTTGAAAGGGCGGCGTCCTAGGCCACTAGACGATGGGGGCTCGCTTCACCTGAGGGGCCGCATGGTAGCAGCACGGCGCGCGGCACCCGCCGGTCGGAGCGGCCGGTCCTCGAACCGCCGGCACTCCGCCCCGGCACAGTGGCGCAGCCGCGCGATGCGATCGGCCAGCCGGTGCTCGAGCGCGGGTTCGGTCCCGGCCCGGTTGTGGATCTCGTCGGGGTCGGAGCGCAGGTCGTAGAGCTCGCGCTCACCGTTCGTGTACTGGACGTACACGTACCGGCTCGTGCGCACGCCGTCGTAGTTCGGGATCTCCGCGCCCCGGTTGAGGAGCATGGCGTCACGGATCTCGCGGTGCCGGGGGCGGCCGTCGCGCCCCGCCTGGTCGGGATCGGGCGGCTCGAGCGTGGAGCCCTTCGGCGTCATCGTCCGCGGCGGCTGGGTCACACCGGTCTCGCCGCGGTGCTCCAGGAGGAACGCGTCGCGCCAGTGCGCGGGCTGGTCCCCGTGGAGCAGCGGCAGCAGCGAACGGCCGTCGGTGTACGAGGGCGCGCCGACGCCGGCCATGGCTTCGAACGTGGGTGCGAGGTCGGTGTTGCCCGCCAGGCGCGCGACGTGCGCGTCGGAGCGCACCCCGGGTCCGCGCACCATCAGCGGCACGTGGATGTCGGTCTCGTACGGCGTCTGCTTGCCGGCCGGCATGCGGTGCTGCCCGAGGTGGAACCCGTTGTCGGACGCGAACACGATGTAGGTGTCGTCGAGCTGCTTGGTGACGCGCAGCGTCCGCACGAGCTTCTTTACGCCTCGGTCGATCGCTTGCAGCGACCGGATCCGCCGGCGGTAGAGCACGTCGATGGCGTGGGTCTCCAGCGGGCTGAACTGCGGGAGATCGCGCACGTACGAGGGGGATCGGCTCACGTCGGTCTGGTCGAAGCTCGGGGTGCGGGGGGCACGAGCGTGGCGGAACTCGTGCACATCCTGCGGCGCCGGCGTCGCCGGTTGGTGCGGTGCGTACACCGACAGGTACGCGAAGAACGGCCGGTGCGCCCGACCGGCGCGCCGGATGAACCTGTCGGTGAGCCCCACGTAGACGTTGGTCCCGTAGTCACGCGGTCGGTGTCGGAACGCGTGGAACCGTTGGTTCTCGTTGAGCACGTACCCGTACTCCGAGTACGGGTTGCCGGACACCGCGCTGGCCCAGTCGTCCCAACCCGGTGGTACGTCGTCGAGCGGCGCGCCGTTGGGGTAGCCGTTCAGGTACTTGCCCGCGAGCCCGGTGGTGTAGCCGGCGTGGTGGAGACGGGTGGCGATGGTGTCCTGCTCGACACCGTTGACGTACGCGCGCTCGAAACCGCCGTTGTCGCCACCGTTGCTCCACACGCCGGTGTTGTGCGCGTACTGGCCGCGCAGCGTCGTCGTGCGCGACGGGCAGCACAACGAGTTGCTCACCAGGTACTGGTCGAAGGTGGTGCCGGCGTGTGCCACCAGCGCGCGCACGTGGGGCAGGTAGCGCATCTCGGCGAGGTCGAGGTCGTCGGCGAGCACGAACAGGATGTTCGAGCGCCGCCGCGTGCTGCGTGGTGTCGTCGCCCCCGCGGCGCAGGCGCTCGCGGCGACGCCGGCCGCGGCCAGTGCGGCCATCACGAGGGCGGTGAGCGTCGCGCGGCCGCGGTGGGATCGGAGCACGGAGGTTGTCTAGCCGCCGATGCATCGAATCGGCGCGCGTACTCCGCATCCGCCTCGGTGTCGAACACAGGGTGCAGGCGGGCGATGCGCCCGCTACCGTGCCGGTGTGCTCGGGGCACGCGCATGAGGTGCCGCGACGTGGCGTTGCCGACACTGGACGAGAGGACGGGTGACGCGACGGTGGCCCAGCCGTACGTCGAGCTCCCGGACCGGACGAGCCGTCCCCGGGTGGCCGTCCTCGTGCTCCACGGCGGCAAGGCCGAGAGCCGCTCGCCGGTCGCGGCCGGCCAGCTGTCCGTGCGGCGGATGCAGCCCTTCGCCCGCGACCTCGCCGCGCTGGGCGACGACCTCGCGGTGGCTCGGCTCCGCTACCGGATCCGGGGCTGGAACGTCACCGGCGCCGACACGCTCGCCGACGTCGACTTCGCCCTCGCCGCCCTCGACGCACGGTACGGCGGCGTGCCGGTCGTCCTCGTCGGTCACTCGATGGGTGGTCGGGCCGCGTTGCGGTCGGCCGGGCGCCCGAACGTGCGCGGCGTGGTGGCGTTGGCGCCCTGGCTGCCGGGCATCGAGCCGGTCGAGCAGCTCGCCGGCCGCGACCTCGTCGTGTTGCACGGCACCCGCGACCTCACCACCAGTCCCGCTGCGTCGGCGCGGTTCGTGGCCCGCGCCGCCCCGCTGACCCGCCGTGCGGTGTGCCTGCACGTCCCGTGGAGCGGGCACGCCATGGTGCTCCGCGCGTCGACGTGGCACCGGCTCACCGCGGCTTTCGTGGCTGCGATCGTCGACGACGCGCCCTTCGACCGGCCACTCGAGCTCGCGCACGCGGCCGGCTGCTTCGACGTCCCCGGGACGGTCGAGCGCTGAGCGCCCAGATCGTTCTGGCGTCACTGCTGTGCCGTAGCGGCACACGAGTGACGGCGAATCCGGGAGCGACGGATGCTGCTTCCCCCGCCCGCCCACGCGATCGGATGCGTAGGCTGCGCGCGTGCTGACCACGCGCGCCGCGGTGTTCGACGGCGAGCGCCTGACCGTGGTCGACGATCTCCTCGTGCGCGAGCCGGCCGCAGGCGAGGTGCGGGTGCGCGTCACTGCGTCCGGCATCTGCCACAGCGACCTCAACGTGCTCGACGGCACCAGCCCGCTCCCGCCGCCGGTCGTCCTCGGCCACGAAGCCGCGGGTGTCGTCGAGTCGGTGGGCGCCGGCGTCGACGGTCTGGAACCCGGCGACGAGGTGGTCGTCGCCGCCGCGGTCGCGTGCGGGGTGTGTCGTGCCTGCGCGACCGGCCGTCCCGGCGCGTGCACCGACGCGTTCGCGGCGCGCGTCCCTCCCTTCACCTGGCGCGGCGCGCCGGTGCGGGCGTACGCGAACGTGGCCTCGTTCGCGGGCGCAACCGTCGTGCGCGCCGAGCAGGTCGTCCCGGCCGCGGGACTACCACCGACCGAGGCGGCGCTGGTCGGCTGCGCGGTGTCGACCGGCTACGGGGTGACGGCCAACGTGGCGCCGGTGCGCGCCGGCGACACCGTCGTCGTGTTCGGCGTCGGTGGCATCGGTGTGAACGTGTTGCAGACCGCGCGGCTCCTCGACGCGGCGCGCGTCGTCGCGGTCGACGTGAACCCGGAGAAGGCGGAGGCGGCGCGCCACTTCGGCGCCGACGAGGTTGTCATCGCGTCCGCACACGCGACGGCCGAGGACCTGGTGGCGTTGGTGCATGCCGTCGTCGACGCGCCGGTCGACGTCGCGGTGGAGTGCAGCGGTGCCGGGCCCGCGATCGCAGCCGCGCTCGCGGTCACCGGTGCCGGCGGCACGACCGCGTTGGTCGGCATCCCGCCGGGTGGCGCGCAGGCCGCGGTCGACGTCAACGCGCTGCTGCGCAACCGGCGCGTCGTCGGCAGCCTCAACGGCACCGTCGACGTCCCGCGCGACTTCCCCGTGATCATCGAGCACGCCCGTCGCGGCGAGCTCGAGCTGACTGCCCAGGTGTCACGGGTGTGGCCCCTGGCCGAGATCGACGACGCCCTGGCTGCCGTACGGGCCGGGCACGTCGTCCGCGCCGTCCTCGACCACACCTAGCGATCGAGGTCGCCGCCCCCCTGCGAACATCTCAGAGTTGGCGTACGTATGTGGGGGTCAACTTCGAGATGCTCGATTCGAGTCGAGGGGGCCGCCGGGGCGGGCACCGGTGGCGACGCCACCCTCCTGGGTGACGATGCCCTCGACCGCGGTGGTGCGGAAGCCGCCCGGTGGACGGGTGAGCCGGGGCGCGCCGCCGGGGAGGTCGTGCACGGTGCGGTCGGCGCGGTAGTCGAGCTCGTCGAGGGCGAACACGACGACGTCCCCGGCGCGGCCGGGTGCGAGCACACCGCGGTCACGGATGCCGAACACCTCGGCGATGCGTCCGGTCATCTGGTGGACGCCCTGCTCCACGCTGAGGTCGCCCCGGTCGCGTACGTGCTCGGTGAGCAGCAGCGTGGAGTCGCCCGCGCCGCACATCATCTGGAGGTGCGCGCCGGCGTCGCTCGCACCGACGACGGTCGTGGCGTCGGCGATGAGCGCGCTCACCTTCTCCGCGTCGTTGTTCGACAGCGCCTCGGCCACCATGCCCGGTGCCAGGTCGTGCTCGAGCACCCAGTCGGCGAGCACGTCGGACGGGTGTCCACCCCGCGCCGCGACCACGTCGGCGAAGGTGCCGTCGCGGAACTGCTCCTCGCCGTCGCGCACCGCCGTGAGCCGCACCCGGTCGAGGCGCGACACCGGGAAGATCGTGAAGCCGTCGCCGACGCGGTCCCAGTCGGTGCGCGCTGCGGCGCGCCACTCGGGGTCGGCGAGCGTCGCCCGCTTCTCGTCCGCGGTCGGCCGCGCGACGAAGCGACCCCACGCGGGGACGGCGACGAACGCCGGTGTCTGGTCGAAGCTCACGTGCAGGTCGAACGGGCGCGGCGACACCTGGCCGAAGACACGGCACCCGTCGGCGTGCAGCGCGTGCGCCTGTTCGAGGATGCGCTCGGCGCGCGACGGATCGCGGCTGTTCTCGGCCAACTGGTTCCAGGTGCACGACACCCCGACCGCGCCGCACCATCTCGCCACGCGGTCGATGTCGACGAGCTGGCGGTCGAGCTCCTTGATCCACGGGAGGAACTCGAGGACGCGCGCGTGCCCGGGCGCGGCACCGAGCACCTCGACCAAGGCGCGCAGCTCGTCGTCGTCGGCAGCACGGCTCGGGACCGCGTGACCGTGACGATCCTGGTCGATGAACGACGTCGACAGCCCCAGCGCGCCGGCGGCGAGCGATTCGGCGAGCGCCGAGCTCAACCGTGCCCGCTCCTCCGGCGTCGCGGCGCGGTGCCACGCGTCGTCGCCCATCACGTACACGCGCAGGTTCGAGTGACCTATGAGCGCGGCCACGTTCACCGCGGTGCCGTGCGCCTGCAGGGCGTCGCGCCACTCGGCGTACGACTCCCACGTCCACGGGATGCCGGTGGTGAACGCCTCGACGGGGATGTCCTCGATGAACCCGAACACGTCGCTGGCGGCGACGCGGTCGCGCGCGCGCACCGGCGTGAGCGAGAGCGAGCAATTGCCGGTCACCACGGTCGTGACGCCGTGCTGCGGCATGGGGTCGACCAGCGGGTCCCACCACAACGACGGGTCGTAGTGGGTGTGGCAGTCGATGAAGCCGGGCGCGACGTACGCGCCTGTCGCGTCGACGACCGTCTCGCCGTCCGGGACGAGCCCGGCACCGACCTCCGTCACGACGCCGTCGCGGATGCGGACGTCGGCGTCGCGCGCCGGCGCGCCCGTCCCGTCGACCAGCGCGCCTCCTCGTACCAGCAGATCCCCCGTCATGGGGGGAGACGCTAACTGCCCCCCGTCATGGGGGAGACGGTCACGGCGCTCAGCCGGCGGCGGCGAGCGACACCTCGGCGGCGCGCAGGCGCCGACCCAGGTCGCGGGCGAGCGCGCGGGCGAAGGTCGGCGCGTCGACCAGCAGGCGGTCGAGGTCGTGGGCGTCGATCTGCCACACCGTGAGCGGCGTGAGCGCCTCGACCCGCGTGCGGTACGGGCGCCGGCCGAGCACGTCGGCGTCGCCCAGGACGTCGCCGGTGCCGATGACGCCCACCGACCGACCGCGCACGAGCTGGGCCGCGGTGCCGCTGGTCACCAGGAACGCCGCCGTCGCCACCGCCCCCTGGTCGTAGAGGCAGTCGCCCGGCTGCAGCTCCCGCGGCCGGGCCACCGCCCGCACCCGGGCGTGGTCGGTCACCGAGAAGCTCTCGAGCACGTCTCCCGTCATGGATCCACCTTCCCCTCCGGCCCCCCAGTCGTCCCGGATTGCAGCGTGTTCGTGCACCTGTACAGACTAGAACGCTCTACATACTCTGTCTATCACTCAACATACTTTCTGCGCTACCCTTTTTCTCATGACCACCGCCGCCGATGCCCGGGACACCCGCGACCGCATCCTCGACGCGACCATCCGTCTGCTGCGTCGACAGGGCTATACGGCCACGGGCATCAAACAGATCGTCTCCGAGGGAAATGCCCCCCTCGGGTCCGTGTACCACTACTTCCCGGGCGGCAAGGAGCAGATCGGGGTGGAGGCCCTCGCCCGCTCCGGTGAGCGGATCCGGGCCACGATCGCCCGTGCCGGTGACGCTCCCGACCTGCCCGCGGCGATCAACGGCTACTTCGTGGTCAACGCCGAGCGATTGCGCGACTCCGACTACGAGCGTGGATGTCCGATCGCGACGGTGGCGCTCGAGACCGCCAGCGACATCGAGCCGATCCGCCAGGTGTGCGAGGACGTGTTCGCCGGTTGGCAGTCCACGTTGGCGAAGGTCTTCGTCGACGCCGGGATCGACGACGCCGACGCGGGTTCGCTCGCCACGTTCGTGCTCTCGAGCTACGAGGGCGCGCTCACGATGAGCCGCGCCTTGCGCGACATCTCGCCCATGCTCACGAGCGGCGCCGCCGTGGCATCGGTGCTGCACGCGCACCTGGGCGACACCGCGCGCGCCGGGTAGCGCAGTCTCGACAACTGCGGCGCGCGAGACTCCCGTCCCGTGTTCGAAGCGGGGTTGTGGGCGGCGCTCGGCCAGTCGGCGTTGGTGGTCGGCGCGCTGCTCGTTGCCCGCTTCCCGAAGCTCACCGAGCCGCGCTGGCTCGGGTTGGTGATGGCGTTCGGTGCCGGCGCGCTGATCAGCGCGATCACCACCGATCTCGTGCAGCCCGCCTACAGCGCGGCCGGTCGCGCACCGACGGGGTTCGGATTGCTGGTCGGCGCGCTCGGCTACTACGCGATCACGACCTGGCTCGACCAACGGGCCGAGCGCGAGGACCCCGAGGAGCCGGTGGAGGAGGCCGAGGACGTCGCCGGTGACCGCGCGAGCCCGTCCGGTGCCGACGCCGCCACCGCGCGCAACCTGACGGTGGGCATGGTCCTCGACGGCATCCCCGAGTCGATCGCCATCGGTCTCACGCTTCTCGGCGGCGGGACCGTGTCGGTGGCGCTGGTCGGCGCGGTGTTCCTCTCCAACCTGCCCGACGCCATCGGCGTCGCCGCCGCGCTGCTCGCCGGCGGCATCGAGCTGCGCAAGGTGCTCCTGCGCTTCGTCGCCATCGTCGCGGTGGGCTTCGTGGCCGGGCTCGCGGGGTACGCGATCCTGAACCCTTCCGAAGCCGATCTCATCGCCGTGATCCAGACCATCGCCGCCGGCGCGATGGTCGTGGTGTGCGTCAACGAGATGGTGCCGATCGCGGTGCGCGGCGCGGGCCGTCACGCGGGGCTGGCGGCGGCGGGCGGCTTCGCGGCCGCGGCGTTCCTCTCGACGATCAGTCCGTGATCGGTTCGGGGACGTCGTCCATCGGCGTACCCTGTTCGTCGTGGACGGCTTCGCGTCCTACGAGGGCACCAGCGCGTTCCTCCGTTGGTGGCCCAAGGTGCTCCTCGGGTTCGCGTTCGGCGTCGCGGTGCTGGGCTGGAGCCACTGGTTGCAGTTCGCGACCGTGCTCGTCGTGTGCGCGTGGCTGCAGGGCCGCATGATGCCGTGGCGCTTCTCCGTGCTCGCCGACGGTCTCGAGCTCGTGTTCCCGTTCGGCCGACGAGTGTTCCTCCCGAAACCGGCCACCACCGTGCGGATCGAGACGGTGGGTGCGGTGGCGACGACGGGCCGGCGACACCTCGGATACCTGCTCCACGACGGCGTGCTGTTCGAGCCGGGCCAGCGCGCGCGGTTGCACCGCGCGTTCGCGTTCTACGGCTACCGCATCGTCTGACGTGCCGTCTGACGGGTTGGGTCTCGGACCGCCGGCCTACCTCTACGTCGGTGTCGACGACGTCCGCGCCGCGATCGACTTCTACGAGCGCGCGCTCGGCGCGGAGTTCCTCTGGCACTTCCGCCGGTTCGGTACCGAGGTGGCCGCGGTGCGCGTGAGCGACACCGGTCCGAAGGTGCTCCTCGCCGAGCACCGGCCGACGCCGAGCTGCATCCCGATCTGGAGCGTCCCCGACCTCGGCGCGCTGGTCGCGCATCTCGCGGCCGCGGGGTTCGCGGAGCGAGGCGTCAGCGACGGCACCCCCGACGGCCCGGTGTACGTGCTCCGCGATCTCGACGGCAACGAACTGGGCTTCCTGCAGCAGGACGTCCCGGACGCGCTCGTCGCTCGCTACGCCGCCGCCGCCGACACCGACGACGAATTCGTGGTGCCCCGGGGCGCGGTTCCGAGGGGCGCGGTTCCCAGGGGGTCGTGAAAGGTGCACAATCGTGGGATGGATCTCGACACGAGAGAGTGGTTGCAGGAACGGATCGACGGCCGGCTCGCCGCCGCGGTCGGCATCGGGTGGCTGGTGGCGTACCAGTTGGCGGCGTCGCTCGAACCGGTGACCCACAAGCCCGAGCCCTGGTACGGGGTGCTCCTCGGCGTCGCGTTCCTCGGGCTGCTGGCCGGCACCGCGACCGGGCTGGTGATGCAGCGCCGCTGGGGGCTCGTGGTGTCGCTCGCGGCGGCGGGGTTCTTCACCGCGCTCTCGATCGCCTGTCCGGTGTCGGGCCACCACCCGTTCGGTGCCTGGTGGTTCGGTCAGATGGCGTGCGCCGTCGGCATGCTGGGGTTCAGCTGGATCGCGCTCGGTCGCCCGGCGTCCGCGCCGGCCACCGAGGCCACCGAGGCCACCGAGGTTGCGGAAGCGACGGAGGCGTCGGACCCGGAGCGCGTCGACGCGTAGTGCTCAGCGCAGGTGGCGCAGCTTCTCCGGGTTGAGCTGGCTGTAGAAGCGCCGCACGCGGCCGTCGTCGGTGAACGAGAACGACAGCACGTTGTCGAGCTCGCCGTCCTCCACGAACAGCAGTCCCGGCTCGCCGTTCACGTGCACCACGCGCATGTCCGACGTCGCGGTCAGCCGCCTGGCGAGGTTCACCAGGAGACGCGCCACGCGGTCGGGTCCGACGACCGGACGCCGCGCCGCGTGACGGTTGGGTCCGCCGTCGGAGAGGAGCACCACGTCGGGTGCGAGCAACGACATCACCGCCTCGATGTCGCCGCTCGTGACCGTGGCGAGCAGGTTGGCGACGAGCTCCTGCTCGCGCGCCTCGTCGGGCCGGCGCAGCGAGTCGCGGTCGTGGTCGAGCTTGCGTCGGGTCCGGCTGGCCAGCTGCCGACTCGCGACGGGAGACAGGTCGAGCCTCGGCCCGATCTCGTCGAACGGATACCCGAACACGTCGTGCAGCAGGAGCACCGCGCGTTCCTTGGGAGCGAGCTCGTCGAGCAGCACGAGGAACGCGAGCGTGAGGGAGTCGGCGAGCTCGGCCGCGGCCTCGGGCTGGGTGGCCTGGTCGGCTTCCACCAGCGGCTCGGGGAGGTACGGGCCCACGTAGGTCTCCCGTCGCCGCTGCGCCGACTGCAGGCGGTCGAGCGCCAGGCGGGTGACCACGCGCACCAGGTACGCCTCGGCGTTGTCGACCGTGGCGGGGTCGACGCGCTGCCAGCGGAGCCAGGCGTCCTGGCAGGCGTCCTCGGCGTCGCCGACGCTGCCGGTCATGCGGTACGCGATGCCGAACAGGCGCGGTCGCAGCGCCTCGAACTCCTCGGCGGTGCTGCCGGCGGTGTGGGGTTCGTGCTGCATGGGGGCCTCCGTTCGTCCAGTTTCCTCCAGACGAAGCAGGCGAGCGAAGTGTGACTGCGCCGCTACAGCACCAGCACCGACTCGACGGGGTGGCCCAGCGGGGTCAGGCGCTCACGGCCGCCGAGGGCGGGGAGCTCGAGGAGGAACGTGACGCCCACCACGCTCGCCTCGAAGAACTCGGCGACCAGCCGGCAGGTCGCGGTGGCGGTGCCGCCGGTGGCGAGCACGTCGTCGACGATGAGCACGTGGTCGTCGGGGTCGAGCGCGTCGCGGTGCACCTCGAGCGTGTCGGTGCCGTACTCGAGCTCGTAGCTGTGCGCGTGCGTGTCCCAGGGCAGCTTGCCCGGCTTGCGCACGGGTACGAAGCCGGCGCCCACGGCGAGCGCGATCGGCGCAGCGAGGATGAAGCCGCGTGCCTCGATGCCCACCACCTTGGTGATCGGACCGTCGAACGGCGCGACCAGCAGCTCGGTGGCGGCGCGGAACGCTTCGGCGTCGCGCAGCAACGGCGTGATGTCGCGGAACACGACATCCGGCTGCGGGAAGTCGGGGATGTCGCGGATGAAGCTCCGGAGCCGTGCCGCATTCACCGCCACATCTCAGCCGATCCCGCCACCCGGAGTCGTCTCGGAGTCGTCACCGCATCCAACCGGGGAGGCGTGCCGGCCCGGTCGGGCAGTAGGGTCGGCGAGCGGCGTCGGGGGCGACCTCTCGGGGGCGACCTTTCGGGGGGAAGGTGACGTGCACGATCTCGTGATCCGGAGCGGAACGGTGGTCGACGGCCGGGGCGCCGCCCCGGTGCTCGCCGACGTGGCGGTCGACGACGGCCGCATCACCGCGGTGGGCACCGTGCCCGACCCCGGGCGCGAGGAGCTCGACGCCACCGGCCTCGTCGTCACGCCCGGCTTCGTCGACGTGCACACGCACTACGACGGTCAGGTCACGTGGGACCCGCTGCTCACGCCGTCGCTGTGGCACGGCGTCACCACCGTGGTCATGGGCAACTGCGGTGTCGGCTTCGCGCCCGCCGCGCCCGATCGCCACGACTGGCTCATCGGCCTCATGGAGGGCGTCGAGGGCATCCCGGGCGCGTCGCTGCGCGAGGCGATCCGGTGGGACTGGCAGTCGGTCCCCGAGTACATGGACGCGCTCGACCGCATCCCGCGCGCGCTCGACGTCGCGGTGCAGGTCCCCCACGGCGCGGTGCGCGCCTACGTCATGGGCGAGCGCGGCGCGGCCAACGAACCGGCGACCGACGACGACATCGGACGCATGGCCGACCTCGTCGCCGAGGGTGTCGACGCCGGCGCCGTCGGCGTCTCCGCCAACCGGCTCGAGCTGCACAAGGCGGTCGACGGCCGGGAGGTGCCGGGCACCTTCGCCACCGCCGCGGAGCTCACCGCGCTCGTGCGCGCCGCGCGCCGGGGGTCGGCCGACGCGGTCTACAGCACGATCATGCCCGGCGCGGCGGGCGCCGACCGCTCGGTGTGGGACCGCGAGCTCGACGTGCTCGCCGAGGTGTCGCGCGACACCGGCGTCGCGATCACGTTCGCGTTCGGCGGTGGCAACGGTCGGCGCGACTGGCGCGACCGCCTCGCGCGCATGGAGCGCGACAACGCCGACGGCGCGCGCATCGTCCCGCAGGTGAGCTCGCACGGGCAGGGCCTGTTCTGCGGGTTGCGCACGTCGCACCCGTTCCGCGGCCGGCCGACGTACGACGCCATCGAGCACCTGCCGGTGGCCGAGCGCGCCGCCCGCATGGCCGAGCCCGACGTCCGCGCCGCCATCCTCGCCGAACGCCCCGCACCGGGCGTGCCCCGTCTGCGCGACCTGATGCTGGCGCAGGCCGACGCGGTGTTCCCGTCGCACCTCGTCCCGGTGTACGAGCCCGATCCGGCGACCAGCCTCGCCGCGCAGTCCGAGGCGCTCGGCCGTGACCCCGAGGACCTGCTCTACGACTGGACCATCGCCGACGACGGCCGCGCGCTCGTGCACTACTTCCTCGGCGGCTACTCGGGGACGCTCGACGTGAGCGCGGAGCTGCTCGTCCACCCGCAGAGCGTGCTCGGCCTCGGTGACGGCGGTGCCCACGTCGACCTCATCTGCGACGCGGGCTACCCGTCGTTCCTCCTCTCGTACTGGGTGCGCGAACGTCGGCGCGGCACGATCCCGCTCGAGACCGCGGTGAAGATCCTCACCAGCGAGCCGGCCGCGGTCTACGGGCTGCGCGACCGCGGCGCGGTGGAGCCGGGGCTCAAGGCCGACCTCAACCTGATCGACCCGGTTGCGATCGCGCCGAGCGAGATGGAGGTGGTGCGCGACCTCCCCGCCGGCGCCAAGCGCGTGCTGCAGCGCACGGAAGGGTTCGTCGCCACCGTCGTCGGCGGCCAGGTGGTGCAGCGCGACGGCGTCGACACCGGCGCCCGCCCCGGGCGCGTCATCAGGAGTGCGAGATAGTGCCGCTGCTGCCCGATCCCTCGCCGCGTGCGCGCCGCTTCGCGGTCATCTCCGTCGACGACCACCTGATCGAACCGCCCGACCTCTTCGAAGGCCGCATGCCTGCGCACCTCGTCGACGTCGCGCCCCGTCTCGTCGAGTTCGAGAACGGCAAGCAGGCGTGGGCCTACGAGGACAACCTGTTCCCCAACATCGGGCTCAACGCGGTGGTCGGCCGTCCGAAGGACGAGTGGACGATGGAGCCGGCGCGCTTCGACGAGATGCGCAAGGGCTGCTGGGACATCCACGCCCGCATCGCCGACATGGACGTCGCCGGCGTGTGGGCGAGCCTGTGCTTCCCGTCGCTCATCGCCGGGTTCGCCGGCGTCGCGTTCGCGAAGAGCAACGACCAGGAGCTCGGGCTCGCGTGCGTGCGGGCGTGGAACGACTGGCACCACGAGGTGTGGGCGGGCACGTATCCCGAGCGCATGATCCCGCTCCAGCTCGTGTGGCTGCGGGATCCGCAGGTCGCAGCCGACGACGTGCGTCGCAACGCCGAGCGCGGCTTCAAGGCGATCACGTTCCCGGAGAGCATGAACAACCTCGGGTTGCCCTCGGTGCACACCGACCACTGGGACCCGCTGCTGCGGGCGTGCGAGGAGACCGGCACCGTCGTGTGCATCCACACCGGCTCGGGGCAGATCGCGCCGCCGACCTCGCCCGAGTCGCCGCTCGAGCAGAGCACCACCTTGTTCCCGGTGCACGGCATGCTGGCCGCGGCCGACTGGCTGTGGGCACGGATCCCGCTGCGGTTCCCCGCGCTGAACCTCGCCCTCTCCGAAGGCGGCATCGGCTGGGTGCCGATGCTGCTCGACCGGCTCGACTACGTGATGGAGCACTCGGCGTCGGGCATGGCGAACGCGTGGGGTGACGGAGACCTCACCCCGTCGGAGGCGGTGCAGCGCAACTTCTGGTTCTGCTCGATCGACGACCCGACGACCATGCAGGTGCGCGACCGCATCGGCGTCGACCACATCATGGTGGAGAGCGACTACCCGCACGCCGACTCGTCGTGGCCCGACACCCAGGCCCTCCTCGCCGAGCGCTTCGCCGGACTCCCCGACGCCGACGTGGCCAAGCTCACCCACGAGAACGCCGCCCGCCTCTTCCGCCACCCCCTCCCGCCCGCGTCCTGGACGGAAACCGGCGTCGGTTCGGCGGAGTAGTTCCGCCCAACTGACGCCGGTTTGGTGATGGGTGGGAGGGGTTGGTGGTGTGGTGGGAGGCACTACACTTGTGTGATCGGGCCGCTGCTGCGCAGACGGGCCCACGGTGCCAGGGCATTCGGCACCACCTTCGGAGGCTCCGCAGGGCGCCTTCCAGAATCGCCAACTGGCGGTGACCACGATCGACAGCAGCACCACCACCGAGCATCCGACGCCGCGCGTCGACGACTCGACCTTCGACCTCTACGTCGAGCTCGAGGCTGACGACGTCGCGACGCCCGAGCAGCTCGAGATCCTGGAGGCCGACCCCCAGGCCTGGCGGGCTTCGCTGCTGCGCCTGCTCGTCGACGCCGACGAGCACCTCGTCGCCGCCCGGCGCCTGCCCGGCGAGGAGCGCGACCAGGTCGTCGCCGACGCCGAGCACGTCCACCGGATCCTCACCGACGCGCTGCTCCGCCTCACCGGCGAGCGCCGTCCGACGCCGCCGGGTCTCGCCCACGCG
>DASUAS010000448.1:0-3888 GCA_035763625.1 Acidimicrobiia bacterium | reverse complement strand
CTCTTCGAGCACCGCGACCACCGGCAGGTCCGCCGGTGCGAGCGCGGCGAGGTGAGCGGTGACCGGGAGGTGGAGGCACAGGACGTCGGCGTTGCCGGCCTCGAGGTGTCGCGCGAGCTCGGGCGCACGGCGGGGAGTGCTCCACCGCGGCAGCCGACCGAACAGGTGGTGCCCGACGCGTTGGGCCCGGTGCACGATCGGGGATCGCGCACCCGAGTCGAGGACGAGGTGCAGCGTCAGTCCGTTGGTGTCACGCCAGTACTCGACGGCCGCGGGCGAGGTGACCTCCGAGTCGCGCGGCACGAACAGGTCGACGTCGGCGACGCGGAGCAGGGCGAGGAGCATGTCGTGCAGCCGGGCGGAGAACCCGTTGCGCTCCTCGCGACCAGGGACAGCCGGTGCGACGAGTGCGACCCGGGTCCGTCGCGGCATCGCGTACGTCACTTCGCCCGGAGCGCTCGGCGGACGCGCTCCGGGATCCACGGTCCCACGGCACTCTTCAAGTGGCTCGTTGACGCCCCGAGCTTCGTGCGCGTGGCGTTCGTCGCGATCGGCGACGCGTCCGGTTGTTGCTGCCAGAGCGTGCTGTCCTGCCCCGCCGGCTGGTCGACCGTGTAGTAGTAGAGCGCAAGCGACTTGCGCGTGACGTCAGGTGGGCACTGCACCGGGTGAGGGTGCCCGTCATACGACGTGTTGTCGGTCGTGAACACCACCACAGCCCCGAGCCGCGTTGCGATCGTCGAGACCGGCGCAGTCATCGCGCGGTCCCACAGCTCCAACGCGCCACCCCACTCGTCGGGCCAGGGTTCGTTGAGGAAGACAAGCACGTTGAGGCGCCCGTCGAAGCCGTACACCGGATGCTTGTTGAAGTCGACATGGACCTCGAGCCGTCCACCCGACTCGGTCTTGTGCTGGCCGCCGCCCCAGAGCCGCGGATCGGAGATCAGGTCGTCGATCCCCGTCACGCGCTCGAGCGCGTCGACGAACTCGCCGCCGTTCAGTACACCGAGCACCTGGCGCGTCGCCGGCCCCAGTCGCAGCCAATCGGTCTCAATTGCCTTGCCCTGCTCGTGCTGCTGCGAGAACTGGGTGCCAATCTGGTCGCGCCGCTCGAACTCGGCGGCGACCGCGCGCGGGATGTCGGGGTTCAGGATCTCGGTGAACACGGCGTGCGGGAAGGGCGTCGCGGCCCGGTCATCGGCGCTGCGAAGGGAGAAGGACTCCGCGTCGAACCGACCGTTCGCCCACACGCCCATCGGGCGAGACTACGGGAGCCCACGAGCTAGGCGAAGCATGCACACGCCCTTCGCGCCCGGGGATCCCGGCAGCAGTCTCACCCAGCGCGTTGAATGGGCCGGTGGAGCCGGTGCGCGTCAGGTTCAGCCCTGACATCTTCCGCACGCAGCGCTACGGCGGTGTGTCCCGCTACATCTCCGAGCTCCACCAGGGTCTCGTCGGTCGAGGCGTCGATTCGCGGATCATCGCCGGACTGCACGTCAACTCCTACCTGCGCGGGCTCATGCGGACGACCGGTCTCGACGTCGAGTGGGTGCGGCCCGCGCGGGCGCGCCAGGCGCTCACCAAGGTGAGCGACCGCGCGTTGGAGCGCGTGTGGTGCTCGCGCCTCGACCACCGCACGATCTGGCACAAGTCGATGTTCGACCGCTGGGTTCCCGACGGCCCGCGCCTCGCGGTCACCGTCTACGACATGATCCACGAGCGTTACCCCGAGCAGTTCGGTTCCCGCGACGTGATCCCGGCGTCGAAGCGGCCGTGGTGCGAAGCCGCCGACGTCGTGTTCGCGATCTCGGCGACGACCCGCGACGACCTGCTCGAGCGCTTTGGACTGCCCCCCGACAAGGTGGTGGTCACCCCCCTCGGCGTGACGACGGTGCAACCGTCGCCCGGCCCACTGCCCTTCGACGGTCCGCCGTGGTTCCTGTACGTCGGAGAGCGGGCCAAGCCCTACAAGAACTGGTCGGCTGTGCTCGGAGCCCTCATGGTGCTGGGCGCGGAGTCGCAGTTGGCCTGCTTCGGGCCGTCCGCGACCCCTGCGGAGCTGGACCTGCTCGCGGCGCGCGGGCTTACCGACCGGGTGCGGTTCGTCGGTGGCGACGACCACGACCTCGCCCGGCTGTACCGCGCCGCGTCGGCGTTGGTGTACCCGTCGTTCTACGAGGGCTTCGGGCTCCCCCCGCTCGAGGCGATGGCCCAGGGCTGCCCCGTGGTCGCAGCCCGCGCCGGCGCGATGCCCGAGGTGCTCGACGACGCCGCGGTCTTCTTCGTGCCCGACGACGTCGACGAGCTCGCCGACGCGCTGCATCAGCTGCTCGCCGATGACGCCCGGGTCGACGAGCTGCGCCGTCGCGGCACCGAGCGCGCGGCGACGTTCACGTGGCAGCGAACGGTCGACACCACGCTCGACGCGTACCGCGCCGTCGCGCCGTGATCGCTCAGACGACGGCGGTGCGGCGACGGGTCGCCTGCTCGCCGAGCATCCGCTGCCGGAGCGGGCGGGTGAAGCGCAACATGTGCGCGGCGTACCGCTTGGGTCGGGCCAGGCGGTAGGTGACGCCGTGCGCCGGGACCACTCGCCCGGTGACGTCCAGCTTGAGCCGGGCGTGGGCGATCGAGTGGTAGTGCCGCCAGTTGTCGACGATCGCGGCGTTCTGCTGCGCCTCGGTGCCGCTGAACACCGCGGCCCGGCTGCCCACGTGCGAGTAGTCGTGGCGTTGGTGGACCGCGAGGACGAAGTCGGACCCGTCGATGACGTCGGCGCCGAGATCGGCGGCCCGCCAGATCAACCACGGGTCGTACCCAGGGCGACCGATCGCGAACGGAGGCAGCTGGGTGAAGAGCCCACGCGTGAACATGAAGTAGTCGATCCAGTTCGCCGGCTTGCGCTCGCCTTGCTGCGCAGCACGTGCGGTGAGGACCTGCGCCCACGCGCCGCTGAATTCGAGCAGTTCCAACTGATCGATGTCGGTCCGGCGGCCGACCAGGTACGCCGATCGCGGATGATCGGCCACCACCCGCGCGGCGCGCATGATGGTCGGCGTGAAGATGATGTCGGCGTTCGCCCAGCACACGACGGGGTTGGACGCGAGCCGCTGACCGGTGACGAACATATCGCTGAGGAGTGGCGTGCCGTGTGCGTTCTCCGCGACATCGGGCACGTGGCGGAGGCCCAGTTCCTCGCAGATCTCGGCCGTTCCCTCGTCCCGTCCGAACAGGATGATCTCAGGCCGCGGCTCGAGCTTGGTCCAGCTCTCGATCGCGTTCCGCTGGATGATCGCGAAGAGGCCGGTGAACGCCTTTGGGGTCGACAGAATCGTGAGCATCGGAGGAAGGGTCAGGGCGACGCGGTGAGGGCGAGGTCGGTCTCGTGCTCGAGGTACCAGCGATAGGTCTCATCGATCCCGTCACGCAGCGACGTGGAGTGCTTCCACCCGAGGTCGCGCAACCGGCTCACGTCGAGCAGCTTGCGCGGGGTGCCGTCCGGCTTGGTGGCGTCGAAGTCGAGCTCGGCGGTCGGGTAGATGACGTCGCGGATCATCTCGGCCAGCTCCCGGATGCTCAGGTCCTCGCCGGTGCCGACGTTGACGTGGAGCTCGTCCTCGTACCGCTCCATCAGGAAGAGGCAGGCGTCGGCGAGGTCGTCGACGTGCAGGAACTCGCGGCACGCCGTTCCGGAACCCCAGATCTGCACTGACGGCGCGCCGGTGACGCGCGCCTGGTGGAACTTGGCCATCAGCGCCGGGAGCACGTGGCTCGACTCGAGGTCGAAGTTGTCGTTCGGCCCGTACAGGTTGGTCGGCATGGCGGAGATGAAGTTGCAGCCGTACTGCTGGCGGTAGGCCCGGCAGAGCTTCATCCCGGCGATCTTGG
>DASUAS010000447.1:0-11767 GCA_035763625.1 Acidimicrobiia bacterium | reverse complement strand
GGGCGATGGGCGTCCCGAACGACGATGTGCTCCGCGCGCTCGCTGATCGCAACCTGATCTTCGAGCTCATGGCGCACCCCGACCTGCTCGAGTCGGCGGCGGCGACGTTGGCCGACTTCGGCGACCTCACCGTCGTGGTCGAACACGCGGGATGGCCGCGGTCGGACGAGCCCGAGGAGCACGCGCTCTGGGAGCGGGGCATCACTGCGCTCGCGGGGCTGGGCGACAACGTGCACTGCAAGCTGTCAGGACTGGCGATGCCTCTGCACTCCACCACCGGCGCCGCGCTCCGTCCCTGGATCGAGCACTGTCTCTCCGAGTTCGGCGTCGACCGCTGCATGTTCGCGAGCAACTTCCCCGTCGACGCCATGCACGGCACCTATGACGAGCTCTACTCGGGCTACGCCGACGTCACCCGCGATCTCGACGCGACGGCGCGCGACAAGCTGTTCGCCGCCAACGCCGAGCGCGTGTACCGCTGTTGACGCGCGCGGACGGTCGGCGACGCGTCACGCGAACGCGTGCGGACGGCGGTCGGCCCAGGGCATCGCCACTTCGATCTGGCTGGCGAGTTGGAAGAGCGTGGCCTCCGCGAACGGCCGTCCGGCCAGTTGCACTCCGATCGGGATCTGGTCGTCGGTCCACACCGCGGGAACGTTGAGTCCGGGTTGACCTGACAGGTTGAACGGGTGCGAGAAGTTGGCGAAGCCCATGAACGTCGCCATGTGCTCGTCAGGCGCTTGATCCCACGGTGCCCAGTCGACCGACGGCGGCAGGATGCCCGCGGTCGGGGTGATGACGACGTCGACGTCGTCCCAGAACCGGAGGAACTCACGTGACGCGGCGCGCGTCTGCTCGACCCAGCGATGGTGCTCGAGCGCGGTGTACGCGAACTCGCGCTCGATGACCGGTCGGTTGCGTGGTTCGACGAGGTCGAGCTGATCGAGGCCCACGAACGCGGCGGCGCCGGGGACGCTCATCGGTCCGGCCGCGCACGCCAGGATCACCTCCCACTGCGGTGTCGCCTCCACGACGTCGTGTCCCAGCGCCTCGATCTGGCGCGCGACGGCGCGCGCGGCGTCGGCGCAGACGGCGGTGATCTCGCCGAACGGGAACGATGTCGTCACCGCGACCCGAAGGCGCCCGGGATCGTCGCGCGCGCAGTCCGACCACGGGATCGCCGGACGGCCGGACCACGACGGCTGCGCGTCGTGAAGGCCGACGAACACGTCGAGGAGCCCGGCGGCGTCGCGCACCGAGTGGCTGAGGATCCCGTCGACGCTCGTCGCGTAGTACGCGTTCCCGCGCTCGGGTCCGAAGCCGACCAGACCTCGCGTCGGCTTCAGTCCCACGAGTCCGCAGTACGACGCTGGGGTCCGCACCGATCCTGCGCCATCGGTGCCGTGCGCGACCGCGCCGAGCGCGGCGGCGAGCCCCGCCGCGGCACCTCCGCTCGAGCCGCCCGGGGTGCGGTCGGTGTCCCACGGGTTCCGGCAGATCCCGTTGAGCTCCGACGAGGTCATCGAGGTGCAGAACTCGGGCACGTTGCTCTTGCCGAGCACGAGGAATCCGGCGTTGCGGAGGCGTTCGACGAGTGGGTCGTCGTGTTCGGCCACGTGATCAGCGAGCGCCTTGCACGAGTGCGTGGTGGGCAAGCCCTCGACGTCGATCACGTCCTTGATCGAGATCGTGACCCCGAGGAACGGCGGGAGCGCGTCGGAGCCATGGTCGCGGACCGCGGCGTCGGCGCGTGCCGCCTCGGCGAGCACCCGTTCGGTGTCGAGCGACACGTAGGCGCGCAACTGGTCGTCGAAGCGCTCGATGCGCGAGAGGTACTCCTGGGCAAGCTCGCGGGCACTGACGGATCCGGTGTGGATGGCGTCGGCCTGCGCGGTGGCGTCGCTCCAGATGGTGTCGGTCATGTCGCTCATCATCGCATCCACCGTGTCGCCGCCGATAGGTTGCACCGCGTCGGACGTCGGACCCCACGAAGGGAGCACCATGCGGCTCGAGGGACGGGTTGCCGTCGTCACCGGCGGCGCGCGC
This sequence comes from Acidimicrobiia bacterium, assembly GCA_035763625.1. GTDB lineage: Bacteria > Actinomycetota > Acidimicrobiia > IMCC26256 > DASPTH01 > DASUAS01. Next base: position 9,721 of record DASUAS010000447.1, on the reverse strand, counting down.
GGGATCGGTCGGGCCTACACGGAGCGCTTCCGCCGCGAAGGGGCGTCGGTGCAGATCGCCGACGTGGACGACGCGAACGCGAACACCGCGCTGGCCGACCTCGGCGAGCTGGGCGACGTCGTCGGGCTCACCAAGTTCTCGGCCGCCCAGCTCGGCCGGTGGAACATCACCGTGAACTGCATCGCGCCCGGCGTCGTCGCGACCGAGGCGACGCTCAACGTCGTCCCGGAACCGATCCTCGAATCGCTGGCCGAGCAGCAGGCGATCCCCGGCGTCCTGCACGCCGACGACCTCACGGGGAGTGCGGTGTTCTTCGCCAGCGAGGAGTCGCGCTTCGTCACCGGCCAGGTGCTCGTCGTCGACGGCGGCAAGTACATGCCCGCGTAGCGACGGGCGCGAGCGATGACCGAGCCTCGCAGCATCCAGGAGTCGCTGTACCCCGAGCTCACGTGCTTCGGGTGCGGCCACGCCAACCCCGACGGCTTCCATCTGCGCAGCTACGTCGACGGCGACCTCGTCGTCGCCGAGTTCACGCCCTGGCCCGAGCACGACAACGGCTTCGGGTTCCTGAACGGCGGGATCATCTCGACCGTGCTCGACTGCCACGGGGCCGCGGTCGTGATGCGGGAGGCCGCGCAGCGGGGCTGGGACGCTGCTCCAGGCGCGCCGGTGCCGTTCATCACCGCCGGCTTCGACGTGCGCTTCCTGCGGCCCACACCGCTCGGACCGACCGTGCACCTCCGCGCGTCGCCGGGGCACATCGACGGCGACGAGATCGTGGTGCACTCGGAGCTGGTGGTCGACGACAAGGTGCGCGCCACCATGTCGGCGACGTGGAGGCGCTTCCGCCCGCGTTGAGTCGACTCGACGGACGGGACGTTTGGCCTCCAGCAGGCGTCCCGGTGGTCGATGATGAGCGGATGCAGATCTCAGGGTTGACGACGCGCGGGCTCGCCGCGCTCCTGTTCCTCGGTGTGGTGGTCACCGGTGCGTCGGCGTCGGCGTCGGCGCAGACCAGCACCACGTCCACGAACACCACGACCAGTGGCTCATCCAGAAGCAACGGCATCACCCGTGCCGATCTCGGTTCGACCCTGCCGGCGAACGCGCCGGGCCAGGAGCTCTACCTGCAAGAGGTGACGATCGCGCCAGGCGCCAAGCTGCCCGAGCACTACCACCAGGGCACCCAGGTGGCGCGCGTCGTCGCCGGGGTCCTCACCTACGACATCGCGTCGGGGAGCGCGACCGTCACCCGCAAGAACGGTTCGACGCAGACGGTGGCGGCGCCCGGCATCGTCAAGCTCCGCACCGGCGACGGCCTCGTCGAGACCGAGGGCCTGGAGCACCACGGCAGCAACGCGGGGAAGACGCCGGTCGTGATCGAGATCGCGTCGCTCCTGCAGGCGGGCGCGCCGCTGTCGACGCCGGTGGGGCAGGGTGCGTCCGGGACCCCGCTGCACGTGACCGCCGATCTCGACTCGCAGTCGCGCAACCTCCACGCGGCCGGCGCCGACGGGTCGGTCACCTACGGCTGGAACCAGCTGGTCGGCACCGCGACCGTCGACGGCCAACCGGTGGGCGTCGAGCTGCTCGGCAACGTGAGCTACGTGAAGGGGAGCGGTCCGATCTTCGGCTTCGTCACCTGCACCTTCGTCGACGGCTCGACGCTGGGCGTTCGGTTCCAGGGCTCGGGCGTGGCGAGCAGCAATGGCGACGAGACCACGTTCGCGGCGACGCTCGGGGTGCTCGGCGGCACCGGGCGCTACGCGTCCGCCACCGGTACCGGCATCTTCACCGGCTCCCGCAAGGCGGCGTTGGGCACCACGGTGGCGTCGACGTTCGACCTGACCATCACCGGGGCGAGCTGACGTAGATTCCTGCGATGCCCGACGGAACCGTGCGCGTCGAATACGAGGGCCATCTCGCGATCCTCACCCTCGACCGTCCCGAGCAGCTGAACGCCATGAGCGATCACATGGAGCGCCAGCTGTGGGCTGCGTTCGAGGAGCTCGACGCGCGCGACGACGTGTACTGCGTGCTCTGGCGCGCCGAGGGCCGTGCGTTCTCGGCCGGACGCGACACCAACGAGCTCGGCAACCGTCCGCCGGGGGAGAGCGACTACCACTACATCGCGTTCGGGCACGGCAAGACCCACCGGTTCCTGGTGCCGCCGCGCGTGCCGATCGTGTGCGCGATCCAGGGGTGGTGCATCGGGGGCATGTGGGAGCGCGCGCTGCTGTGCGACGTGCTGCTCGCGGCCGACGACGCCAAGTTCCGCCTCCCCGAGCTCGCGCACGGCGTGATCCCCGATTCCGGCGGTACCGCGCGGCTCTTCCAGATCTGCGGGCCCGCGTTGGTGAGCGACCTCGTGCTCACGACCCGCGTGCTGACCGCCGACGAGGCGCTGCGTCACGGCGTGGTGTCGCGCGTCGTGCCCCGCGCCGAGCTCGACGAGGAGGCGCTCCGGGCGGCACGGGTCGTCGCCGCGATGCCACCGCTCGCGGTGCGGGCATGGCGTCAGAACCTGCTCGACCTCGCGACGCCGCCGGTCCGCAAGGCGATCCACGACGAGCTCCTCGGCCAGATGCTCGTGTACACCTCCGAGGACTTCCAGGAGTTCCGCGCCGCCCGCGCCGACGACCGCCCCCCGAACTACCGCACCACCTGACCCCTTCCCCGTTTTGGCGCCGTTGGGCCGGGTTCTACGCGCTCGGATGGTGAGAGAACGTGGAGGGGACCCGCCTACATCGGGTTCCAGGTGGGGTCGCGCTTCTCGACGAAGGCACGGCCGGCCTCGGTCATGTTGCGGGTGAACGTGCCGAGGACCTGGGTGCGGTTCTCGAGCTCCATGGCGTGACGGAGGCTGGGTGCGTCGAGGTTGGTCCACATGCCGAGCTTGGTCATGTAGACGCCGTACTCGGTGTTGGCGGTGATCAGTCCGGCGAGCTCCACTGCGGAGTCGAGCAGGGCGTCGCGCTCGACGACGCGGTTGAGCATCCCGAAGCGCATCGCCTCCTCGGCCGAGAAGCGCCGGCCGGTCAGCATGAGCTCGGCCGCGATCGTCGGACCGACGACGCGCGGCAACCAGTAGCTGCTGCCCACGTCGCACGCCGAGAGCCCCACCCGGATGAACTGCGCGCCGAACGACGCGTCGTCGCTCGCGACGCGCAGGTCGCACGAGAGCGCGATCGCGAGGCCGCCGCCGACCGCGGCGCCGTGCACCGCCGCGATCACCGGCTGCGGCAGCTCGTGGATGGCGAGCATCAGCTGCGCCAGGTTGTCCTGGATGAAGTGGATCGCGCCGACCGGGCCGCGGTCTTGCGCCTCGACTGGCGTGACGTCATCGCCGGTCATGTTGGCCCCCGCGCAGAAGCCCTTGCCTCGACCGGCGACGACCACCGCCCGCACCGATCGGTCGGCGCGCAGGTCGGCGAACGCGTCGCGCAGCTCGGCCACCATCGCGGTGGTGAGCGCGTTGTAGCGGCCGGGATCGTCGAGCTCGACCAAGTCGACGCCCTCGGCGACACGCGATCGGACGACGACGCTCACGACGTGCTCCTCACGGTGCGACCGCCATGAGGTCGGTGAAGCCGGTGGGGGCGTGCGCGCCGATGCTGGCGTGCTCGAACAGCCCCCAGCCCTCGGCGCCGTCGCACGACGCGTGCGCGACGTGGTCGATGTTGCCGAAGGGGATCCGGGGGGCGACGGCAGGATCGGTGAGGTCGACGACCACCGATTCGGCCCAGTCGGCACCCTTCCACTGCCCGTGCGCCCACTCGGAGTCGCCGTAGCCCGGTCCCATCTGCAGGGGGACGAACCCCAGCGTGTCGATCTCGACCGTCACCGGCTTCCCGCTCATGTCCTGCAGGTGCAGCGTGGCACGTTCGGGATGGCGCGACCCCGACCGGTACGTGATGTCGTACACCGGCCAGCCCAGCTGCTCGATCCGGCCGTCGGCCCACACCCGCTTGGCGTCGTTGAGGGTGCGGTAGCCGTCGGCCTGCTCCTGGGCCATCACGATGATCTGGAAGTCGTCGAAGCGCAGCGGCACGTACAGCCACCAGAAGCCGCCGCCACCCGCGGCCGCGTCGTCGGCGGTGCGGCCGGGCGCGTCGGCGTCGCCCACGGGGCGGATGCCCCACGACCGGTCGCGACTGCCGAGCCATGTGGTGGGCTCTACCGCGATCGTCGTGCCGTCGACGCGCACCTCACCACTCCAGCTGCCCATCTGCGCGAAGCGCGAGCTCTGCAGGATCGTGCGGTAGCCGTTGCTGATGACGTGCGGCTCCTCCTCGACTGCGGGGAACGAGCCCTCCCAGGTGAGGTCGAAGCCGACGCCGTGGTCGTCGCCGTCGCACACCACGCGGACGCGCTGCAGCGGTTCGAGCACCTCGATGCGGTACGGGCCGACCTGCTGATGCATGCGGTCGGGCCCCAACGCGCCGGAGAACCGCGCCGTGCGCACCACGTCGCCGAGCTTCACCGTCGCGTACGCGTCGATCACACCGAGGTTGACGTAGGTGCCGAGGCCGGTGATCACGAACACATCGCCGGTGCGGTCGTGGGCGTTGAAGTAGCAGCGGTCGTAGAAGTTCTTGTCGCTGGTGCCGACCTGGCTCATCGGGAGCGGAGTCTGGTGGACGGGGTATTCGTCGAGCGGGTGCAGCATGAGCGCAACCTACTTCTCCCTGTCGAGCGACGCGGCGGCGACACCGCGGCGACGGGACAGGTCGCGTCGACGCGCCGTAGAGTGCGCACCGTGACGATCGACGAACGCACGCTGGCGCCCGGGATCGACGAGGTGCGGGGTCTCGTGAGCCCCGACGGCGGTGAGGTCGAGCTCGAAGGAGTCGAAGGGTCGACGGTGCGTCTGCGGCTCGTGCTCGAGAACGCGCACTGCGTGGAGTGCGTGATGCCGCGGTCGTTCCTCGAGCAGGTCGCGCTCGACGTGTTCCGCCGCAACGGGGCTGCTGCCGACGCGGTCGTCATCGACGACCCGCGCGAGCACCCCGACTTCGTGATGCCCGAGCACTGAGGTCGAGGAGGCCCGATGCGACTGCAGGACAAGGTGGCGATCGTCACCGGTGGGGGGAGCGGGATCGGCACCGCGTACACGCGCCGGTTCCTCGCCGAAGGTGCGCAGGTGATGATCGCCGACATCGGCGAGGAGCAGGGCACGCGCACTGCGACCGAGCTCGCCGGTGACGCCGCGAACAAGGACCGCGTCGCGTTCGTCAAGGCCGACATCGCCGACCCCGCGAGCGCGCAGGCCGCGGTCGACGCCACGCTCGAGCGCTTCGGTTCCGTCGACATCCTGGTCAACAACGCCGCCATCTACGGCGACTACGTGGGGAGCGACCACAGCCTCGAGTACCTCAAGAAGGTGTTCGACGTGAACCTCCACGGCCAGTGGGTGATGGCCAAGGCGGTCGCACCGCACCTCGTGCAGCAGCGCTGGGGCCGGATCGTCAACGTGTCCTCGATCGCCGCCTACCTGCACCAGCTCAGCGCGGGTGGCGACCCCGACGACTTCGAGCTGAGCAACTACGCGTACATGCAGTCGAAGTGGGGTGTGCTCGGGCTCACGCGACACATGGCCGGTCAGCTCGGCCAGTTCAACGTCACCGTCAACTGCATCGCTCCCGGTCTCACCAACACGGCCGCCACCGAGAAGCAGGTGCCCACCGACTTCCAGCCGATGTTCGCCACCATGTCGGCGATGCGCCAGAACGCCGAACCCGAGCACATGGTGGGCGTGGCGGTGTTCTTCGCATCGAGCGACGCCGACCTCGTGAACGGTCAGGTCATCGTGGTCGACGGCGGCAACGTGATGCCGGTATGACCGCCAGCGTCAACGCCGACGCGGAGATCCGCACCGTGCTGGCTCGCATCGCGCAGCTGGCCGACGGCGGCGATCTCGACGAGTACCTCACGCTGTTCACCGAGGACGCGGTGTGGGCGATGCCCGACAACCCGTCGGTCGGCATGCTCGCGAACGAGAAGCGCGGGCACGCCGAGATCCGCGCCGGTGCCGAGGAGCGGCGGGCCAGTGGCCTCCAGGGCCCGGGCACGCAGAGCCGGCACGTGCTGACGACGGTCGCCGTCGACCTGCAGAGCGACGACCGCGCGACCGTGCGGTCCTACTTCCTCTTCGTCGTCGACACGACGACCACGCCGTCGATCCGGACCATGGGCCAGTACGACGACGTGCTCGTACGCGCCGCCGACGGCTGGAAGCTGGCGCACCGCACGATCACGGTGGGCTGAACGCGACCCGGAGTCAGACGATCCGCCGCTCGGTCGCCCAGCGGCTGAGCTCGTGGCGGTTCGACAGCTGGAGCTTGCGCAGCACCGACGACACGTGCGTCTCGACCGTCTTCGCGGAGATGTCGAGCTGGCGAGCGATCTCCTTGTACGTGTAGCCGCGCGCGATGTGGCGCAGCACCTCGCGCTCGCGGGGCGTCAGCTGGTCGAGGTCGGGATCGACCGCATCCAACGGGATGTGCGCGAACGCGTCGAGGACGAAGCCGGCGAGACGGGGCGAGAACACCGCGTCGTCGCCGGCGACCCGCGCGACCGCGTCGGCCAGCTCCGGCCCCGAGATCGACTTGGTGACGTAGCCGCGCGCGCCCGCACGGATCACCTCGATGACGTCCTCGGGAGCGTCGGACACCGAGAGCGCGAGGAAGCGCACCTGGGGGTGCGCGGCCAGGACCGTGGCGATCACGGCGCGTCCACCGCCGTCGGGCATGTGCACGTCGACCAACACGACGTCGGGCAGCCGTTCGCCGATCATCTCGATCGCGGCGTCGACGTCCGACGCTTCGCCCACGACGTCGACCTGGTCGCCGAGCTCGGCGCGCACACCGCTGCGGAACAAGTGGTGGTCGTCGACGAGGAAGACGCGCGGGCGCGATCCGGTCGCCCCGGTCACGCCGTCGTCCGGGCCATCGAGAGCTCGACCTCGGTGCCGTGCCCGGGTCGCGAGCGGATCACGACGTGTCCACCGTTGCGCTGCATCCGCCCGGTGATCGATTCGGCGATCCCGCCCCGATGGGTGGGGACCGCCGTGGGGTCGAAGCCTCGCCCACGATCGCGCACGAACACGGTCACCTGGTCGGCTTCGACCTCTTCGTACACCGCCACCGTGCCGGCGCCGGAGTGGCGAGCGGCGTTGAGCATCGCCTCCTGGCTCGCCGCGACCAACGCGCGCAGACCTTCGTCGAGCGCGCACGATCCGCCCACCTGCACCGTCTCGATGTGGACGCCCTGACGGGCCTCCACATCGGCGGCGACCGCTTCGAGCGCATCGGCGAGATCGAGGTCGGCCCGCTCGCGCGCGCGGCCGAACAGCCAGGCGCGCAGCTCGCGCTCCTGCCCGCGCGCCAGGCCGACGACGGCGCGCGGGTCGTCGGCCTGACGTTGGATCAGCGCCAACGTCTGGAGCACGGAGTCGTGGAGGTGGGCGGCCATCTCCGCGCGTTCGTCGGACCGGATCCGTTCGGTGCGCTCGGCGACCAGCGCGTTCCACAGCCGCCACAGCCACGGCCCGAAGATGAGGCCGAGGCCACCGAGGATCACCGCCACCGCCAGCAGCCCCTGGCCGACGGCGCGGAACGCGCCCTGCGTGGCGAGGAACGCGCCCACGCCCGCGACCACCAGCGCGCCGCCGAGCACGACGCGCAGGACCGACGACGTCTCCGCCGCGTCGGTCCTCGCCGGCAGTCCGCGCTCGCGCCGGACGAGCTCACCGATGAGCTCGTCGATCGGCTTCCCGCTGCGGCCGACGATCAGCGCGGTGCCGATCGCCGCGAGCACCACCGGCCAGAGCAACGCGTTGCCGAAGCCGAGTCCCAGCGACCGGGCCAACAGCAGGACGCCGAGCGTGATCACGCCGAGGGCCACGACCTGCACCACGTCGTTGCGCGACCTGTCGCGCGGGTGTCCCGGCTCGGACTGCGTCGGGAGGAACAACCAACCGCCGGCGTAGAGGACGACGCCCGCGCCGCCCGCGAGCGTGAGCACGACGAAGGCGAGGCGCACGAGCGTGGGTTCGACGTGGAAGTGGTCACCGAGGCCGCTGGCGACGCCCGCGATCATCTTCTGCTGCGAACGGCGCCCCAACGGCGGGCGGGACGACGCCCGCGATCGCGTGGTCTGGTGCACGTCAGGCTCCTCGCGCTGGGTTGGGCGAAACGTCGATGATCGCGCGCCGGTCGCGCGGACGGCATGCGGGGACATCCGGAGCACGCGCGCAGTGAATCGGGGTCGGCTCGGGGTCATCCCCGATGGTGCACCCACGTGCGACCCCGGATCATGTGGGCATGGACGCACCTCCGACCGGATCCGACGCGCACGACCCCGCCGAACCGCTCGGCGACGACCCCCCGCCGACCGTCCCGCCGCGCCGACTGGCCCGTCGGCTCGACGACCGCCTGCTCGGCGGTGTCGCCGGCGGCCTGGCCGACGCACTCGGCGTCGACGTGGTGCTGGTGCGACTCGGCTTCGTCGTCACCGCCTTCTTCGGTGGTCTCGGTGTCATCGCCTACTTGCTCGGGTGGCTCCTGCTGCCGACGGCGCCGACGGCGACGAGCGCCTCGGCGCCCGGCGACCGTCGTCAATTGCTCGGTTACGCGCTCGTCGCCCTCGGCCTGCTCGCGGTCGGGGGGCGCCTGGGATGGTCGTTCCGGGGCGACGGCGCCTTCTGGCCGCTCGTGCTGATCGGCGTGGGCGTCGCGGTGCTGTGGCTGCGATCGCGCGACGACAGCGTCGCCCCGCCGCCCGACCGGTCTCCGACGTCACGACCTCCCGACGCGGTCCCGATGACGACGACGACGCCCGCCTGGCCGATGTCGACGCCCGAAGCGCACACCCAACCCATGGCGGGCCAGGCCGGGCGCGCTCCCGTCGCGCCACCACCGGCCGCGCCACTCCCGGCCCCGCCGTCCCCGAAGCCGCGGTCGGTGCTCGGCGCGGTGGCGCTCAGCGGGTTGCTCGTACTCGTCGGCGCCGCGTGGGTGCTGGACGCGAGCGACGTCGTCGCCCTCGATCTCGGGGTGGTGGCCGCGCTCGCGCTCCTGCTGGTCGGCGCGGCGTTGCTCGTGAGCGCGTGGTACGGGCGGGCGCGCGGTCTGATCGCGCTGGGCATCGTGCTGATGTTCGTCGTTGGCGTGCTCGGCCTCGTCGACGTGCCGCTGCGAGGCGGCATCGGTGATCCGACGTACCACCCACGCACGGTCGCGGCCGTCGATCGTGACTACTCGCTCGCGATCGGCAACCTGTCGGTCGATCTGCGCGACGTCGACTTCGCCGGCACGACCCGACGCGTGCACGCACAGCTCGGCATCGGCCAGCTGAACGTGACCGTACCCACCGGCGTGCGCGTCGTGCTCGACGCCCATGCCGGCGTCGGCGGGGTCACTGCGTTCGGCGACTCGTCCCACGAGTGCTGCCCCACCGACGTGCACCATGTGCGGCCCGGCGTGCCCGGCGGTGGGACGGTGCACCTCGACGCCGACGTGGGCGCGGGCCACGTCGACATCACCCGACGCGAGGAGTCGCTCCGTGCATCGTCATGACCTGGATCCGATCGCGCTCGTGTTCGGCGCGGTGTTCGTCGTCTTCGCCCTCGTCGCCTCGCTCACGCACTGGAGCTGGATCGACGGTGACCGGTCGTGGCTGCTCGGCGCCTTCCTGATCGCGCTCGGTCTCGCCGGCGTCG